>QIAW01000210.1 GCA_003225655.1 Acidobacteriota bacterium | reverse complement strand
TTCAGCGGCCGCCTGTTTGATCTCAGGAGCTTCTCCGTAGGTTTTCTTGCAGGCTTCAAGTATGTTGCCGGCTCCCACAAAATCGTTCTTGTCGAGCGCGGCCTTTGCTTTCTCCAGTGCCCCCCTGAGTCCTTTGATCTTGTCCTGTTCGGTGCGGGCCCTTTCCAGGGTTGCGGTGAATTCGGATTTACGTGCGAAGAATTTTGCCTGCGACTCAAGATACGCGACCGCCTCATCTACTTTGCGGGTCTCAAGCAGCTTCTGCGCTTTGACGATGGCAGTTTCGACCTTCTTGTCAAAGTCCACGATGCGCTGCCTGGCGTCGGCCAGCAACACACGCAACTCTTCGTTGTTCGGGGCCTGCTTGGCGGCAGCTTCAAGGACTGCGACCGCCTGCTCATATTCCTCTTCCGATAGCAAGCGCTGAGCTTCTTCAGCCGCGGCGTCGACTTTTTTGCGCTGAGCCAGGGTCGCAGACTCTTCACGCACCAACTGCAGTAGTTCCTGTATCTCAGGCGAAGCTTCGATTTCGGTATGCCCGGCCTCCAGTACCTTGATCGCGGCATCGTAGTCCTTACGGCGGCGCGCCTCGTTGGCCTTTTGGACGTAATCTGTTACGCGCTTCTCGGTCTTTTCCTGTTCGGCGCTCTCGCGCACGATGGCCAGCAATGAGCGCAAATGGGTCTCACCCGGCGCCTTTTGTGAAGCCTTCTCCAGTGCCGCCTGGGCTTCGGCGGCCTTTCCCGAATCCAGCAGCTTGCGGGCAGCCGCCATTTGCTCTTCCACAAATTTTTTCTTCTCACCCGCCTCGCGTTGCTTCTCAGTCAGCGCCTTGAGCTTAAGCAAGCCCGGATCGTTGGCAAACTTCTGCAGCGCCTGCTCCACTTTGTCATGCGCCACCGGAAAATCTTCCCGTGAGAGCGCGTCTTCAATTTCGTTGGTGAACTTCTCCAGATCTCTGCGGCGGGATTCCTGTTCCCTTCCCGAGGAGGCCAGCTTCATCAATGCGGCAATTTCGGGACTGGTGGCGTCTATAACTTCGGCCTTCTTCAGCACGTCAAAGGCGGCCGTGAACTTGCGCGCGGAGATATCTTTGCGGGCTTCATCCAAGAGGGTCTGCAATTGCTTCTGCCTGGTCTTTTCTGAAACTTCCTTGCTGATGGAAGAGTGCAGGCTCTTAACCTGGCTGTTATCAGGGTCAAGCGCAACCGCCTCTTCCGCTGCCTTGAACGCGGTATCCAGATCGCCGGCATGCTGGGCAGATTCGGCTTTGCGCAGCGCAATCTCGAGTTTTTCCTGGCGCTGCTTGGCCGCGGCCACAACATCGCGCAGATTGATCAGCTCGGTATTCGATTTATCCAGGCTCAGGGCCTGCTCGGCGTATGACAAGGCGTCCGCGAACATCTTCTGCGAGAGGGCCCCTTCCGCATTGGCCCGCAACTGTTTAATCTGTTCGCCGCGCACCTGGCGTTGCAGGCGCTGCTGCACCTCCTGCATCAGCTCCTTGGCAACAGCGTGCTGGGTATCAACTTTCAGGATGAGCTGCAGAATCTCTTTGGCCTTGGCCAAATCGGCCTTGGCGATGGAGGTCTTGGCGCGCTCCACGTAGTCGCTGACCATCAGCCGCTTCAACTGCTCCTGCACGCGAGAGAGGTCGAAGGCAAAGTCGTCAGCGGTGGCGTAGCGGTCTTCGCGGTCCTTGGCGAGGGCTTTCTTCATCACCTCATCCAGGTCAGGCGGATAATTCTGAATGTAATTTTTCAGCGGCGGCGGATCTTCATGGATGATCTTCAGCAGGGTAGAAGCCGTATCCTTGCTGTCAAAGGGCAGCGCGCCTGTAAGCAGTTCGTACAGCATTATTCCCGCGGAGAAGATGTCGGCGCGTCCATCCACCACCTGGGCATTGATCTGCTCCGGCGACATGTAGCTGATGGTGCCGACCACCTGGCCGGTGCGCGTCATGGAATTGTCGCCGATGCGGGCGATGCCAAAATCCACCAGCTTGCAGTTGCCGTCTTTGAGGACCATGAGATTGGCCGGCTTGATGTCGCGGTGAACAATGCCGCGCTGGTGCGCGTAACCCAATCCGCTGCAGCACTGGATCATGTAGCCCAGTTTTTCCACCATGGAAACATCGCGGCGTGCGGCGATGATCTTATCGAGCGGCTCGCCTTCCAGATATTCCATCACCAGATAGGGGCTGCCTTCGTGATCTCCCAACTCGTAGACGATGACGATGTTGGGGTGATGCAGCATTCCCGTGGATTTCGCTTCACGATAAAAACGCTTGAGCAGATCGGGATTTTCGGCAAAGCCTCCGGTCATCATCTTGATGGCAACCAGGCGCTCGATGAGGTTATCCATGGCCTTGTACACCACGCCCATACCGCCCTTGCCGATGATCTCAATGACCTCGTATTTGCCGATCTTCGTAAGTGTGTTCTGCCCCATTCGACTCTGACCTTAGAAATTATCTGATAAATAGTCTTGAAGGGGCACGGCTTCAGCCGTGCCGTCAAAGCTCAAAACCTCATGGGCTTTAGCCCCTGAGGTAAATTCATAATTCATTGCCGCTGCACCTAATCTACTGCATCACCTTCAACAACTGTCCGCCGGCCAGCACCATGGCCCCAACCGGAACCGGGGTCTTTCCCCGGACCTTAATAAAGGTCCCGTTACGGCTGCCCAAATCTTCCAAAAAGTAATTTTCTCCGCGCTGATAGATCTTGGCGTGTGCGCGGCTCATGAACCCGTCATCGGGAAAGATATAAGTCCCCTTGTTGCGCCCCCAGGTGATCTCCTGCTCCAGTAAGGGGAAGCGCACGGAATTATCCACACCCTGGCTGGTCAGGCGCACGAACTCGGCGACCGGCTCCTGCATCATGTTGGAAACCTCGATAACGCTGGTTCCCGTAGCCGCCGCCGCAGCCACCGCCTCCGACTTTTCGCGGAAGAGCAGAAGCTGCTTGCCCATCAGCACGGCATCGCCATCCAGCATGGTATAGAGCAACTGCCCATTCTCGACATAAAAGCGCGCATGCAGCGGCGCCAGGGTAGGGTCCGTCGCATACTGAAGATCGCCCTGGTTTCTGCCTACGCTCAAGCGGCCTGCCTTGACATCGTGAATTTCGCCCGAAGTCCCATCTTTCCTGATGTGCTGCAGCTTGAAATGCGGGATTACACGCTCCGCCTTGGGCGGCCCCATCATGATAGTGTGCGCCACCGGGCCATGCGTTTCTTTACTGGCCCCCCATTCCACCTCGTACAAGTCGCGGTCGCCTTCCTTGCCACGGAGCGAATATCGCCCTAAACTCAAGATTTTGAACAGTTTCAGGTCTTTAACCTGCTCGTAGACGCTGTCGGAAATCACGATCTGCTCCGCCGTCGCCACGCTCTCCACACGCGAGGCCACGTTGACCACGTCGCCGAAAACGTCGTTGGATTTGACGATTCCCTGCCCGTAATTCAGCCCAATGCGGATGAATACGTGGTCCTGTTCCGGTTTAGGCGCGTTGAAATCAATCAACGCCTTCTGCATCTCGATGGAGGCCAGCACCGATTCCTTGCAATCTTCAAACGTCGCCATGATGGCGTCGCCAATGGTCTTGACCACCCGGCCACCATGATTCTCGACGATCTGGCGCAGGCTGTCATTGCACTGATGCACCATCATGAGCCCGGCCACATCGCCATATTTCTCGAAATAAGCGGTCGATCCCTTGATGTCGGTAAACATCACGGTGATGAAGCGGCGAAACTTTTCCAGCTCAGCCAGAAGCTGGTTGTTTCCCCGCGAGGCCTGGATGATTTGTGTAACGCTGTTCGCTTGCATGTTTCCATTCACGGCTGCAAGTCATGCAGACCTGTTGATTCCTGGGACCACATCCACTCCGGCGCTTACCTCAAGGACCGTCTTTTACGGCACAACTCCCATGCAAAGCCCTGCCCCTACAGGCAGAAATTCGCATAATTCCACACCCAAGTCTCAAATCGCGCGGGCGGAGGGAAGCCGCAATTTTACCGCTGTATGTCGTGTAAAGTTATCATGGATGCCCCACCCTTTTAAAGGCATTGTTTACCCTATAAACCCCGGAATCCCAC
>QIAW01000209.1 GCA_003225655.1 Acidobacteriota bacterium | reverse complement strand
CGCGGATACAGCGGCGGAGTCCAGGGCGCCACATACTCCGGGCTCCATCCCGAACCGACGCTATAGATCTCTACCGACGTGTTCGTCGCGCCGGTATCGGAGAGGCCCGAAAAAGTCATGACCCGGCCATCACCCAGCGTCGTGACCGTGGGATACCATCGCCCATGCGCCATACTTTGCAGGTCTGCGAAAGTCCCGCTCGCCGGATCATACGCTGAAGTCTTGTTCTCTCCGTAAAAGGGATCATATTGCAGTGTGCCGCCCACCACGAAGGGACGGCCATCAGGTAATATCGTCATTCCGTTGCAAAACATGTCCCACGCCAACGGTTGCGTAATGATCGTGCCGGCCTGCGGGTCCCAGAGAGCGGCTGCATAGCCGGTATTAGTTGGAACGTTTCCCGATCCTGAAACCACCAACACCTTGCCATTGTTCATGGGCGCCATGTGAACAGGATTAATGGGCATCAGGTAGGGCAGCGTGCTCCATTGACCCTGGGTTGCGGCTTGCCCGGCGGCGAATTGGCAAAGACAGACTGATATCAAAAGGCCCAGAAGAGAGGCCCACGTCACGGACCGTTTTGTGCTCAGTAGCTTCATAGATAGTTGGTAGCGATGATGCCGGACAGCAGAAATACTCCGCGCCGACAATAAACGTATAGCGAGAGTAGAGAGCACACAATCGGGTGATTTCTGCAAATATGGGAGGGGTAGACTCTTGATAGCTGGGCCGATCTTCTCGGCATGTCTGTCGTGCAACCCCGCCGGAGGCTGGCGCGTCTCGTTTACTATGCGTCAGGCCGCGCAAAACAAGTCTCCGAGCGTGGTGATGGCCGCCGTGGATCCAAGGGCGGAGATAGCAAAGCTGTCGTTTCTGCTGGGAACGTGGAGAGAGATCGACATATATGAGAAAAGCCAGTTCGCACCACACGGCGGTACGGGAACCGGCGTCTATAAAACGGTTTGGGGGCCTGGGGGCTTCTCGCTGCTGACCGACTTCGAGTATGAGGGGCCGCAAGGCAAGTCCACCGGACACCAGGTCCTCACCTGGCATCCCAGCGAGGAGTGCTACGCCGGATGCGGCGTGACCAGCGCTTTCCCTGGCTGCATCATGATTACCGGAAATTGGGAGGGGTTGAAGCTGGTCCTATTTGGGGAATTCGAGGCTGCGGGAAGAAGAGTCGGCTTTCGGCAGGTGTTCTCAGATATTGAGGACCGCACCATGCTTGTGCGGCAGTACAACAGTATTGATGGTGGACCGCTGCAGTTGTACGGCACCTCGAAATTGACCAGATACTGAGAGTCAGAAGGCTCGCCTGTAACGGATTTAGAGGCTGCGGAAAATGTCTTTTCTATGGCGCTCCGCTTCGCTAGACCGGTTTCAATGTTGGTGTCCCTTCTCTTTCGGGCGCTCCGCTTCGCTGCGCGCTGGCCCTTCGACAAGCTCAGGGCAGAGTGGAGTTGTTCATTTTCAATAGCTTAGCGGCACGGATAAATCCGTGCCCTGACACGTGATCTCGCCGAAAAAAGGTACAACCACGCTAGAAATGTTCTAGCCCAGGTTCAAATTACCGGTGGGAAGAACTACTCCTGCTGCCGGCCAGTCCGGCCTGTGGGCTGCTGGGTTACATTCATAAGTCGGCCTAATTTATCAAAAATGTCAGGACGACCGCGGCCCGGTTGTGGCGCCAGGACTGCGAATGCACGTAGATTTCTGATTTCGAATAGCGACTCCAATGACCGAGCAGAAACTGCAAGAAACCACGAAGGTAAAAAAGGTGTACAGAAAGGTCTTTCGCAAAAGGCCGTTCTTCTCACTTATGCAGTTCCGTTTGGTGGCATTTCTTGCCGTGCTTGGCCCCGGCTTCATCACCGCCAATGTCGACAACGATCCGGGCGGCATTTTTACTTACTCCCAAGCCGGCGCGAAATTTGGTTATGGGTTGCTCTGGACCCTGATTCCCACCACCATTGCCCTGATGGTCGTGCAGGAAATGGCTGCGCGCATGGGAGTGGTGACCGGCAAGGGGCTTTCGGACCTGATTCGTGAAGAGTTCGGCATCCGCGCCGCCGTGTTCACGATGTTGGTCCTGGGCGTGGCCAATTTTGCAAATATCGTTGCTGAATTCGCCGGCTTGGCTGCCGGCATGGGCATCTTTGACGTGAGCAAGTACCTGGTGGTCCCTGCCGGTGCGGCGCTGGTCTGGGCGGTTGTGGTCAAGGGCAGCTACAAGCCGATTGAACGTATTCTGATTTTTCTTTCGTTGATTTATTTCACTTATCCTATTTCCGCTTTCTATGCGCATCCCGATTGGCACAAAGCTCTTCACGACACTCTTGTTCCTACTTTCAGCCGTAATTCCGAATACCTGGTGATGGTGGTGGGGCTGATAGGCACGACCATTACCCCCTGGATGCAGTTCTATCTGCAGGCATCGGTCGTGGAAAAAGAAATCCCCAAAGACAAATACAATCTGTGCCGCCTCGACGTGTTCCTGGGCTGCATCATGACCGATGTGATTGCTTTTTTCATCGTCGTTGCCTGCGCTGCAACGCTTTATGCCGCTGGCCCCAGCCATCGTGATATTACAGACGCCAGCCAGGCGGCACTGGCGCTTAAGCCTTTAGCAGGCGAATTCGCCGCGTTGTTGTTTGCGGTGGGATTGGTGAATGCATCGCTGCTTTCGGCCGCGATCCTTCCGCTGGCAACTGCCTACAACATTTGTGAAGGGCTGGGAGTAGAGTCGGGCGTAAACAAGAAATTCTCTGAAGCCCCGGTCTTCTACTGGTTATACACGTTGCTCATCGCCTGCGGCGCCGGAGTTGTTCTGATTCCCAGATTACCGTTGATCAAGGTCATGATTTTTTCCCAGGTGGCCAACGGAGTTCTTCTGCCCTTTGTTCTGGTCTACATGCTGCTTCTCGTCAACCAGCGTGAACTGATGGGCGAGCACAAGAATTCCATTCTTGGCAATGTGATCGCCTGGACCACTTGCATTGTCATGATCCTGCTCACCATTGGCCTCACCTGGACTCTCATTCGCCCGCAATCGCATTAGTTCCAACTAAGGAACCGCACGACATTCGACGGCACGCCTCTCTTGCCGTGCCTTGTCGCTTGAGCTGTTCTCTCTGCCGGCATAGGTTCAATGCAGCATTGGCCAGGAGTGTGAACATGTCAGGCGATACAAGAACAACGAAGAAGCTCCATAAAAATCGAATCTCCCGCCGTACTTTCATGAAGACAGCTTCCATGGCGGCCGGCGCCCTGTGTCTCGGCGGATGTGCCGAAATGCAAAATAGCAGTTCCACTCCGCCACCCGTGATATCGAAGCCCGAAGGCATTGCGGTGAATGATATTCACTCGCAACTGAATTCCACATTCGTGCACGAGGTCCTCAAGCCGGCCTCCGTGGAAGTATGCCGGCTGATCATCCAAAAAGCCTGCGACCAAGGCCGTGTGATCTCGGTTGCCGGTGGCCGTCACTCCATGGGTGGGCAGCAGTTTGCAGACGGAGCCTTGCTGATGGATACCCGAAGTCTGAACCGGGTGCTCGACTTCGACCGCAATCAGGGGGTGCTCAACGTTGAAGCCGGAATTTAATGGCCTGAGCTGATTCAATATCTCCATCAGGCGCAGGAAGGGCAGCAGCACCAGTGGGCCATCGTGCAAAAGCAAACCGGCGCCGACAAATTCACGCTGGGCGGCTCGCTGGCTTCCAATGTCCACGGACGGGCGCTCACGCAAAAGCCCATCGTAGGCAACGTGCAATCTTTTACCATCCTGGACTCCGAAGGCGAGCTTCACGACTGCGACCGCCAGAATAATGCGGAGCTCTTTCGTCTCGCCATTGGTGGTTATGGATTGTTCGGGATCATCACTTCGGTAAAGTTGCGCCTGCGCGACCGGGTCAAGGTGCGCAGGATCGTCGAGATACGCGATCTGAAAGACATACCGGATGCCATTGAACGTCGCATTGCCGATGGCTATCAATACGGTGATTTTCAGTTTGCCACCGACAGCAATCGGGAAAGCTTTCTTCGCCGCGGTGTTTTTTCCTGTTACCTGCCCGTTCCCATGGAGACTCCTCTCACCGAACATCCAATTCGCTTCAGCCCCGAGGACTGGGCGAAGCTCACCTACTACACCCACAAATACAGGCGCCTCGCCTTTGAGGTCTATTCCAAGCGTTACCTTGAGACGTCGGGGCAGGTGTATTGGTCGGACTCGCAGCTTTTTGGCAGCTATCTGGATAACTATCACGCGGAATTGGACCGCAAACTCCACGCTCGCGTGCCGGGAACTGTGCTTACGGAAATCGATGTTCCTCGCTCCCGGCTGGTGGACTTTATGGAAGAGGCGCGCCTGGTTCTGCGCAATGAGAAGGCGAACGTTATCTACGGTGTTGTGCGCTTCATCGAAACAGATGATGAAACTTTTATGCCATGGGCCAAAGACCGCTACGCCTGCGTTGTGTTCAACCTGCACGTGAACCATGATCCGCAGGGAATTGAAAATGCCGCGCGCAGCTTTCGTTCTCTCATTGACTTGGCCATCAAGCACAGCGGAAATTACTATCTCACCTACCACAAATACGCGACCCGGGAACAGGTCGAGCACTGTTATCCGCAGTTCAAACAGTTCCTGGAACTCAAACGCCGCTATGATCCGCAAGAGATATTTCAAAGCAACTGGTACCGCCACTATCGGCAGATATTCAGCGCGTGAGAGTAACTGATTGTGCGAGGCGGGAAG
>QIAW01000208.1 GCA_003225655.1 Acidobacteriota bacterium | reverse complement strand
GGCCCGACGGTCCCACTTTTCTTCAACTTGCCGGTCACTGGCCCCACGAGCGGGCTCACGCTGGTGACCGCAACCCGCAACTTCCGTCTTGACTATCAGCTTTCGCTCGCCGAGTCGCGGGGGCTGCTCAAGATCCTCTCGCGGCCTCGCATCGTCACCCAGAACAATATTCAGGCGGTGGTACGGCAGGGCGTGAGATTGCCCATCGTAACCGCATCCCAATTGCTGGGTCCGGCCACGGTCAATTTTGTGGATGCATTCTTGCGGCTTAGTGTGACCCCGCAAATCACCGTGGAAAATACCATCTTCCTGCAACTGGACGTCGAAAACACGACCCCGGACTTCGGTCGCGAGATTTTGGGTAACCCAACACTCCTCGTGCAGCAGGCTACAACGCAAGTTCTGGTCACGGATGGCGGTACAGTAGTAATCGGCGGCGTAATTCAGACGAATAACGCGGTCAATATTGCCCAGGTGCCTCTACTGGGCAATATCCCGATTCTGGGAAACCTGTTCAAGAAGCGCTCCATCACCACGCAAACTCAGGAGCTGATCTTCTTTATTACACCCAGAATTATTCAAACCTAATCTTCAACATTTGTAACCAAACAGAGCCTCTGCAAAAGCAGGGGCTTTGTAGTTCTTCCGTTCAACCGGTTCCAAGCAATTGGTATCGTGTATTGCGCCGCCGCCGCGCCGCTCTCCGCCCTGCTCTTTCGGCGTCGCGAACGTTGTATTGTTAACGCCGCGTATCGCAGCCCTCGACCTGATGAGAAACGACAGCCGACTGAAACACGTGCAATATTACGAACGCAGGCAATCCAGAGTTGCGCGCAAACTTGGCCGCAGCAAGTTTGACACTTTATTGATTACCCAACTTGCGGATATCCGCTATCTCTGTGGCTTCACCGGCAGCTCCGCTGTGCTGGTGCTGACCCGCGATGATGCGGCATTCTTTACCGATGGGCGCTACTCGGAGCAGGCGCACACAGAAGTCGTGGGCGCGGCCAACGTCATCATTGAAGGAAATCCCCTTCGTCGTGCTCTCCAATGGAGCCAGGAGAGCAAGGCACGATGCCTGGGCCTGGACTTTGCCCATATTTCGGTTTCTCTATTCCAGCAAGTGCAACAGCAGTTTGGCGGGCGAGTCAAGCTGGAGGACTGCTCTGGGATGGTTCAAAGCTTCCGCATGATCAAAGACGAACAGGAGATCACCAGGATTCGGGGGGCCGTAAAATTGGGTGCAGAGCTCTTTTCGACTGCACTCGAATCCATTCGTCCGGGTGTCCCCGAGTCCCGGGTTGCGGCAGAGATGGAGTATGAAGCGCGGCGCCGGGGCGGGGAAGGGATGTCGTTCGAAACCATCGTCGCAGGCGGGACGCGCTCGGCGCTGCCGCACGGGAGGGCCTCCCATGCGCGGCTGCCGCGGCGAGGATTCGTAGTGCTCGACTTCGGTGTTATACTCACGGGTTATTGCTCGGATATGACCCGTACTGTGCATCTGGGCAAAACAGATGCGCGGGAGCGGCGCATGTACGATGCCGTGTTGCGCGCGCAACTTGCCGCCATCGGAAAGGTCCGGCCCGGAGTTGGGGTGTCAGTTGTGGATGCGGCGGCCCGCGAGACACTGGATCGCGCGGGGTTCGGGCAATTTTTTACGCACTCTACCGGTCATGGCATGGGGCTCGAGGTACATGAGCCGCCGCGGATTGCCGGCAAACAACGTCAAAAGCTGCAACCAGGCATGGTGATAACTGTGGAGCCTGGTGTTTATATTCCCGGTGAGGGTGGCGTTCGGATTGAAGACATGGTTCTCGTGACCGACAGCGGATGCGAGGTCCTCACCCCGACAACAAAAAAATTGATCACAATCTAAATAGTTCCACAACAGGCATGAACCATAAAGAGCTGAAAGAACTAATAGAGTTCCTGGTCGAAAAAGACATTGCCGAGTTCGAATTGGAGCGCGGTGATGTAAAGGTAAGGATCAAGCGGGGGAGCGAAATGGTGGCGGTAGCTCCCGAACCCCGCTTGACTTCGATGCCCGTGACGCCTGCGCTCGTGACGGCATCTGCAGCGGGAATCGCGGCTGTTCCCGCGGCCACGCCGATACCTGTTCCGAAAGAAAAAGGTGAAGAAAGCGGCCTGCACATCGTGAAGTCGCCTATCGTGGGGACATTTTATGAGTCGCCCTCTCCTGGCTCGCCGCCATTTGTCAGGCCCGGAGATGCCGTGGAAGCAGGCAGCGTGCTGTGCATCGTGGAAGCTATGAAGCTGATGAACGAGATTGAATCTGATGTGGCCGGAGAATTGGTGGAACAACTGGTTTCCAACGGCCAGCCGGTCGAATACGGGCAGCCTCTATTCGCCATACGCCCCAAGTAGCTGTTGAAGATCCATACTGAATCCTTCATGTTTAAGAAAATTCTTATAGCAAATCGCGGTGAAATCGCCCTGAGGGTCATCTGTGCCTGCAAAGAACTGGGCATACGAACAGTCGCGATTTACAGCGAGGCTGATCGGAATTCGTTGCACGTCCGTTTTGCAGATCGTCGGCCCGCCGCGCGCCGCCGAGAGCTATCTCAATATTCCGGCGGTCATCAGCGCCGCCGAGATCGCCAATGTGGATGCCATCCATCCTGGCTACGGCTTGCTGAGCGAAAACGCGAATTTTGCGGAAGTCTGCGAGACCAGCCGCATTAAATTCATCGGACCGCCGCCCGAGATCACCCGCATGATGGGCGAGAAGGAAAAAGCGCGGCAGACGATGAAGAAATCGGGTGTCCCTATCCTTCCCGGCTCCGATGGCGTCATCAATTCGATGGATGAGGCACAGGAGTGGGCGCGCACTATTGGCTACCCGGTGATTGTGAAGGCATCCGCGGGAGGCGGTGGGCGCGGTATGCGTGTTATCCGCAATGAGCGAGAGATGCCTGAGCTGTTTCATGCGGCGCAGTCAGAAGCCGCCGCCGCATTTGGCAATGGCGATTTGTACATTGAAAAATTCATTGAGCGCCCCAGGCATATTGAGTTCCAGATTCTGGCCGATGCCTACGGTAACCTTGTCAGCCTGGGCGAGCGCGAATGCAGCATCCAAAGGCGGCACCAGAAGCTGCTGGAGGAGTCGCCTTCCATGCAGGTCACCCCGCACATGAGAAAGTCCATTGGCGAGTCGCTTTGCAGCACCCTCACTCGCATTGGATACATCAACGCGGGTACGGTCGAGTTCCTGATGGATGAGCAAAGCAACCTGCACCTCATTGAGATGAATACGCGCATTCAGGTGGAGCACCCAGTCACCGAGATGGTGACCGGCATCGACTTGGTGAAAAGCCAGATTCTGATCGCCGTAGGCGAACGCCTGGAAAGTGTATTGCAGCGTGACGTCGAACATCGCGGCCATGCTATCGAGTGCCGCATTAACGCCGAGCACCCTGAGACGTTTACACCTTCGGCGGGAAAGATCATCGCCTTCCATACTCCCGGTGGAACGGGCGTGCGTGTCGACACCGCTGCCTATGCTGAAGGTGTGATACCACCCTATTATGATTCCCTCATTGCCAAGCTCGTGGCCCATGGGAAGGACCGCGAAGAGGCCATGTCGCGCATGTCGCGCGCCCTGGAGATGTTTATCGTGCAGGGCATTCATACCACCATCCCACTTCACTTGAGGATCATGGCTGACCCCGAATTTCGCGCGGGAAAATTCGATACTAAGTATATGGAACGCTTCCTGGCGAGAAATAAAGAGATCAAAGCCGAAAAACGCTAGGGGCGTGAAGACGTGTCAGGACACGGATTTATGAGCCTGTCCTGAGCGAAGCCGAAGGGTTCCGCTAGCTGTTGACAATGAACAATTCCGCTCTGTCTGGGATGAGCCTGTAGCTCACCCAAGGTGATGAAAACAGTTGACTAGATTTCGACTCAGCCCCGGCAGGGGCGGCGTATTATAGCCCAGCGCTTCCAGCGCTGGGTCACTGCCAAGAATGATCACAGTCCACTTTAACCCCTGAGGTTTTCGAATTCCACTGGTCTCGCGGGTTATGAAACAGCTTCTAGGCATTACGCCCTCAGCAGTCGGCGTTCAACCCAAGGCAGAATAGTGATTCTGATTCCGAAGCATGACAAACTTCCGCCTCTATACGCGATTATTGACGCTGCCATGTTTAAAGATGGAGAAAATGCACTGCAGCAGACAATTGAGTTCGCGCAGCAGTTGCTGCAAGGTGGAGCCACCTTCATTCAATACAGAAATAAGGGCGCCGCAGCAACAGAGATAATTAGCCAGGGTCGTGAACTGCGGCGTGTGATCGGCGGCCGAGCGGTGCTCATCATGAATGATCGCCCTGATCTCTGCCTGGCGTGCGGCTTTCACGGGGTTCACGTAGGCCAGGAGGATCTTTCCGTCGAGGGCGCCCGGCGGGTGGTTGGGAGCCAAGCAGTGGTGGGGGTCTCCACTCACAATTTGCCACAAGTCTTAGAGGCAGAGAGGACCTCAGCCGATTACATTGCTATAGGTCCGGTGTTTGCCACAGCGACGAAGGCGAATCCCGAGCCGGTTGTGGGGCTTGAGATGGTCAGTGCAGCCCGCAATGTCACCAGAAAGCCACTGGTGGCAATCGGGGGCATCACCCGCGCCAATTGCCGTTCCGTGATCGCGGCGGGAGCCGATTCCATTGCCGTCATCAGTGAGCTGAGGTCTTCACCGTGCCAAAGCGTCGAGGAATTTTTGCAGAAGCTTTCCGCCGCAAATTGACACGGAAGCCCACAAACATAGGCAAAGGGTGTTAAGATAGCCAGCTTATTTCCTTAAGCTTCTAAAATGGGTATAAAAACAGCGCTGTGAACTCTGCTACTCCTACCCCCGCTCCCAATACCTCACAGGCTCCTGAACTGGTGAAAGGTTTAGGACTCACCAGTGCCACCACGCTGGTGATGGGTTCCATGATTGGCTCTGGAATCTTTATTGTTTCCGCTGGCATTGCCAGGCAGGTTGATTCCCCAGCGCTGCTGATTGGCGCCTGGCTGCTGACCGGTTTCCTAACCATCAC
>QIAW01000207.1:2649-3997 GCA_003225655.1 Acidobacteriota bacterium | reverse complement strand
GTGATCACTAATGCGGGACGGCGCTTGGCCTGTTCCCGCCCAACTTGAGGATCGAAGTCCAACATAATGATATCGCCGGCCTCAGGGACATAATTGGTCACCATTGGACAGATTCCCTTCCGATTTCAGAACCGGTTGAAACTTCCGCATATCGGTTCTCGGGCGTAATTTGGGCAACCAGCTTGGCCAGGGTTGGCACGGTTGCAATCGGCCGTAGCTCGATTTGACCTTCTCTGGCTTCAATCTCCAAAAAGTCGCCTTCTTTAAACCGGGCTTCCTCGACCACAGGCTTGGGGATACGCACGGCAAGACTATTGCCCCACTTAACCATCTGTGCCTTCATGAAACATCGCTCCTTATATTCCGCTGAGTCACTTATACAAAGTATATACCACAGTAGCTACATTGTATATACACTTGACTCAAGCCTTATACGTATCGCAATGCAAAGGGTGCGACTTACCTTTTGTGTTCCCAAATCGCTGAGTGATATCACTCGGTCAGTTTTTTCATGAATTGGATTCGAGAGCCAAACTGTCCAGCCGTCCTACATTCCTTTGTAAATCCCGCCATCTACCAGAATGGTCTGGCCGGTAATATAAGAAGCCCGCTCTGAAGCCAGCCATACAATCGTGTCGGCTATCTCTTCCGGCTTGCCCAGCCTGCGCAGCGGAATTTCTGCCGTCCAGCGACTCTTGATCTCTTCTTCTGAGACGCCGGCGGCCAGGGCGCGCACTTTGGAGAGTTCGGCAAGTCTTTCTGTCTCGGTGTAACCAGGGGCGATGTTGTTGACCAGGATGCCATCTTTGCCGAACTCGGCAGCCAGACTCTTCACTAATCCCACCACCGCCGGGCGCACGGCATTGGAGAGGACCAGATCGGGAATCGCCTGGCGCACCGATGTGGATGTAATGGTGATGAACCGTCCCCAGCGCTTTCGTTGCATGTGGGGAATCACCTCGCGTGCCAGATGCGCGACGCTCAGGAAGTTAGTGGCAACCGCCTTTTGCCATTCTTCCATGGAGAGGGAAAGAAAGTTCTTGGCCGGTGGGCCGCCGGCGTTGGCCACGCAGATATCCACCCCGCCCAGGCGCTCGGCCGCGGCGGCCACGAACCTCTTGACTGCGTCGGAGTCGGTGACGTCAACCGCCTGGGCAAAAACATCGGTCTTGCAGCGGCCTCTTATCTCCTCAGCCGCAGCCAGTAGGGTCTTCTCAGTGCGAGCGCACATGGCGATTTTCGCGCCTTCAGCGGCCAGGGCGGCGGCGGTGGCGCGTCCCATGCCACTGCTGGAGCCGGTGACGATTGCGACCCGGTCTTTCAATCCTGTTTGCATGAATTCGTTTCC
>QIAW01000207.1:387-2509 GCA_003225655.1 Acidobacteriota bacterium | reverse complement strand
GCGCCCACTACACGCTCGATTCCCGGAACCTCGGGCTCAGCGACAATCATTCCCGCATAGTTAGGGTCATTGCGAACCTCGTCGGCCACCTCGCGCAGCAACTGGATGACGCGCTCGCTGTTTTCGTCATAGGCAGCAGCCACGTGCAGCAGCACGCGCGCCCAATCGCGGGTCTTGTTGGAGACAATTTTTATTTCACTGTTAGGGACCACATGCACGGTACCGTCGGCATCGCGCAGCACCGTGCGGCGCAGCGTCATGTCTTCAACGGTGCCGCCGACGCCGGCCACCTGGATCACGTCGCCCACGTTGTATTGGTTTTCCACCAGGATGAAAAAACCGTTGAGCATGTCTTTCACCAGCGTCTGTGCGCCGAAGCCAATCGCCAGACCCACGACGCCCGCGCTGGCCAGCAGCGGTTTTATATCCATGCAGAAAGCGGGAAGAATCCACATGGACGCCATAAAGACGATGACAAAAATTCCCATGCTGTTGAGCACACCGGCCAGGGTCCTCAACTGCAAGGCGCGCCGGCCGGAGATCAACTCCTGAGCGTGGCTCAATTGAACCAGACGTTTGGTCCCGAGCCGCAACAGGCGGGCCAGAATGAACGTTATCAGCAGGACCAGGACCACTTCTTGGGCTACACCCTGCAACCAGGAGAGATCGTCAAAATCAGGTTTTTCGATGTTGCAATACACCTGGGGAAACAGCTTGAAGGCCCGTGCCGAAAACATGGCAGGCAACAGAATTCTGGTCCAGACAGTGGAGAAAATAACGCTCACAATGCGCCGAATTATAACAAGGGGGCCGCCGCCTTCGCTTGCGGCGGCTATAATTAGGAGAGCATTCTTATCTACATCGAGTCGAGGTGCATCGTGCTTCGTCGAACGCTATTTTTGATGTCCTTGCTTGTCATCGTCATTCTGGCCCTGCCTGCCTTCGCGCAAGGCACGCTCTGCGACGATCAACAACTGCGCCAACGGTCAGTTTACGACTCGCGTCCTCGTGATCCTTCCCAGCCTCCGGAGATTCCTACTGATATGCAACACAAACAGATGAAGGAGATGAACCAGGAGCGCCAGGCCAACTTGAAAAAAGATACAGACAAGCTCCTGCAGATCGCCACAGAACTCAAACAGAAAGTGGATAAGACCAATGAAAACCAGCTTTCACTCGAGGTAATCCGCAAGACGGAAGAGGTGGAAAAGCTGGCCAAAGCAATTCGAGACAAGATGAAAAATGGCGGATACTGCGATCTCGCAGTTGGCCAGTAGCAGCGTTTCCAGGCACAATCTCTTTGTCAATGCACCCAGATTTCTCTCTCCAACATGCAGAGAAATGACGCCTTACGTTCACGGTTTTGGAAATACCTCTTTTACTGCGGAGCGGTCGCGCTGATCATGCTGGGCAATTTTGCTCTGCATGCGCGCCACAGCCAGTCCTTGCTAGGCCCCAACGGCTATCAGCTTTCCGGTTCCTTTACCCCTAACGGGGTCCCTGCCACCATCCGATGGTCCCACAAAGAAGATGCACAATTTTATGTTGGCTCCCATCCTGGAGATGATAGGAAGATTGGAAGTCTTGTTTCCCAACCTTTTGCTGCGCCGGCGATCCTTGATCTGTTTGTTGCAGGATATCCCAGCGCAGACGGCAACCGCTTATACCTGCAGTCAGTTGCTTCGGCTGAGAAGCTGAATCTCGGGATCGTGGATGATCCCGGAGAAGAATGGCGGCGTTACTCATGGAAGCTGCCTGAGCATTGGCGAGGACGCCCAGCCCGGTTTATTGCCCAGAACGATTCAACTGCAACGCAGGGCTGGCTGGGTTTGACCCTTCCCCATGGAAGCACAACGGCAGACGAACTCAAGACCTCTTTGTCCCGCGTGGTCTTCATAATCTCCAGTCTTCTGCTGTCGGGCGCCATCTTTCTTCTTCCTGGGATCGCCACAGCCTGGCTACTCGATCACAAATACAAGCTTGATGAACTTCGCTTCGTCTGCGTGACGCTCCTTGCCAGTGCCGGCGCAGGGTATCTTGTTTTCTGGTTTTACTTGCTGAGTGTCAAAGCGGGAAAAGATGCCTCGAAAATTGTGGTCCTCGTCTCCGCGGCCATTGTCAT
>QIAW01000207.1:0-358 GCA_003225655.1 Acidobacteriota bacterium | reverse complement strand
TTGCCATCTGCGCTCTTCTGATGGCGACGGCAACTTCACTGTACACGGCAGCCGGTTTTCTTTATCAACACGCGGAAGACCCGGGCGAACAGGCGCAAGAGCGCTTTGTGGATCCTTTGCCACTGGACAACATGATTCCTTATTTTTTCGCGGATAAGGTCTATCGATCACAGCCGGTCAGGCCGTTTTTGATTGAAGGATGGAAGAGCAGCGACCGGACGCCTTTACAGACTGCGATTGTCTTGCTCCAATTTCCGTTTTGGAAGGCAGAAAACCGCGAGCTCAATTACCAGATTCTGGCCACGTGGCTGCAATGCATGTGGCTGGCCGCAGTCTGGCTGCTTTTGCGGTCGCTTTC
>QIAW01000206.1 GCA_003225655.1 Acidobacteriota bacterium | reverse complement strand
CTAGTTACGTTCTAGTATCGTTAATTAGTCTTATGAATATCGGCGAGACCATCCGAAACTTCCGCCTGGAGAAGGGCATGTCCCAGGGCGACATAGAAAAGCGCACCGGCCTGCTACGCTGCTATCTCTCCCGGGTGGAAAACGGCCATACCATACCTTCCTTGGACACCCTGGCCAAGATCGCCAATGCCATGGACGTTCCCCTGGCCCAATTTTTCGTGGAACCCGTCACCGAAAACGGCGCTGCCAAGACTGTTCCCCAGCTCGGAGAAGAGGAAGTCCGCTTTCTCACCCAGATCCGCCGTTATTCCCCCAACCTGAATGAAAGCGATCGCAAGATCGTCCTCACCATGGTCAAGAAGCTGGCGGCGTCTGCCGGCAAGTGAACCAGCTCCAAGCTCACAGCTCCAAGGGTAAGCTCCCTTTTTTCCAGGCGATCAAGTCCCTGTAAGAGTCAGCCATAGAGCTTTCTCAATCCTTCAGCGCAGTAAGCTTATCAGTTTCCTGAGAGAGAATAGAGGTAGGTTGTTCTCTTTATCCCGGTAATGTGAAGAGAGGAACCACTTGGAGCTGAGAGCTGTCTTTTAGGCAGCCAGACTGCTTAGCTCCGATAGCGCAAACACCGCCAGCTCCAGCCGGTCGCGGGCCCCGGTCTTGTTAAAGATGCTCTGCATATGGCGCTTGACCGTGTTCTCGCTGATGGAAAGCTGTTGTGCGATGTCGCGATTCCTGAGTCCGCGCGCGACCAAGGCGGCGATTTGCCGCTCGCGGTCGCTCAGCCGGTGGAGCGAATGTTGCGTGTGCCGGCTCTCGGACGCCATGCTGTTCAGCACCTGGCGGGCAACATCGTCTTTAAAAGCGAGTTCACCGCCTGCCACGCTGCGAATAGCGGAAAACAAGACCTCGGGGTTATCGCCTTTGAGCACCAGGCCACGAGCCCCCAGTCGCACTACCTGGACATAGTCCAGTTGGTTCTCTGACCCAGTCAGTACCACCGAGGCCACCTGGCTGCCCGCGCGGTCGAGCGTGCGCAGCACCTCGAACCCGTCTCCGTCGGGCATAAACAAGTCGAGCACCAGCACATCAGGATGGCAGGCCTGCACAATCTTGAGTGCTTCAACGCCATTCGCCGCCGCTCCACACACTTCAAAGTCGCGCTGGTTTCCGAACAGCGCCACCAGAGATTCGCGCAGCACGGCGTGGTCATCCGCAATCGCGATTCGTATCTTTTTCCCCATTCCTCAACCCTTAGATGCAAACTCCGTCAAGAGAGAAAGGGGTTTGCATTCGTTAATTCGCTTGATCTGGGGAGCCGGTAGTTAACATTTCCCCATGGCTTGGAGCTTGCAACTGGGAGCCTGGAGCTGCATTTTTGTGATATATATATTTTGCCCTCTCAGAAAATTTGCACGTTCCTGTGGATTGCCGGCCAGGAGAGTAATTTGTGACGGTTGATGAAGAATTGAATTTGCTGGAAGACAACATGCGCCGGCTCAAGGTCGAGTATGACGTCTTCTTCGGTGGCGGCTCCAAGAAGCCCCCTACGGACACCGAATGGCGCGTGCAAACCCTCATCAAGAAGTACTCCGACGGCGGCAGAATGAACTTCTCGCAGCGCTTCCGCTACAACAGCATCGCCCAGAAATATGCCATCTTCAGCGACCTCTGGCGCAAGAAGCTGAAGATTAAAGAAGAAGGCTACAGCCGCCCCCAGGATGCCATGCTGAGCATTCAAGGCATCCGCACCGCGGAAGAACATGCCGCTGCCGCTGCCCTGCAACTCGCTGCGAACAAGGCCTTCAGCGTTGTCTGCTACGATCTTGAAGCCGACAGCAAGAGTGTAGAAGCGCTCTTTCAGGCCATGATGGAGGCCAAGAAAAAAACCGGCGAGGCCAGTTCCGCAAATTTTGATTCCTTCAAGACCTTCGTCAAAAAGAAAACCGAACAGATCCGCCAGGATTACAACTGCAAAGCCGTCGAATACAGCGTCGAACTTGAAAACGGCCAGGTCCGCCTCAAAGCCAAAGCCAAATCCTGAAAGACAGCTCTCAGCTCCAAGAAAAAAAGCAGTCAGCACTCAGCATTCAGCCCCTCAAGCGGCTGCACGTTCCGCGGAGAAAGCACACCACGGATCGCACGGATCACGCGGATTTAATTGACCGTGGAAGACGCTAAGACAGCTACAAGTCACAAGCTTCAAGCTACAAGGAAAGACACTGAAACTTCTCGATTCAGCGCAATGGCTGAATGCTGAGTGCTGTCTTATAATTTCTAATTCGGTGTCCCAATGGACACCTCCCTGGGAGCCTTTGTTTGAAAATTCAACGCGCCATTCTCAGTGTCACCGACAAAATCGGGCTGGTGGAGTTTGCCCGCGAACTCGCCGCCCTCAAGGTGGAGCTGGTCTCCACCGGCGGCACCGCCAAGTTGCTGCGCGATTCCGGTATCGCCGTTAAAGACATCTCTGAGCTCACCGGCTTCCCGGAAATTCTGGGTGGCAGGGTAAAGACGCTGCATCCCAAAGTCCACGGCGGCATATTGCACATGCGGGATAATCCCGACCACTGCGCCACCGTGAGCGAACATGGAATTCCGGCCATTGATATGGTCGTGGTCAATCTCTATGCCTTCGAGCAGACCGCGGCCCAGTCGGGGGTGAATTTTGAAGAGCTGATTGAGAATATCGATATCGGCGGTCCTTCGATGATCCGTTCGGCGGCCAAGAATTTTCAGCACGTCGCGGTTGTGACCTCGCCGACCGATTACGCAAGCATCGCCCAGGAGATGAAAAAATCCGGCGGCCAGCTTTCTTCTGAAACGCGCTGGCGCCTGGCGCAAAAGGCCTTTGCCACCACCGCCGCCTACGATTCTGCGATTGCCAGCACACTGGAGCGCATCTCGCCCGAGTCCATGCAGCCAGCCAAAGATTTTCCCCAGACGCTGCGTGTCATTCTGCAAAAAGTCTTCGATTTGCGCTACGGAGAAAATCCGCACCAGCGCGCTGCCATGTATTCCGACGGCTCCGGCAAGGGCATTGCCGGCGGCCGCCAGCTTCAGGGCAAAGAGCTTTCCTACAACAACATCGTAGACATGCAAGCGGCCTGGGACCTGGCACAGGAATTTAGCGCCTCCGCCTGCGCCATCATCAAGCACACCAATCCCTGCGGAATGGCCACGGGAACGAACCTGGTCACCGCATATAAAAAAGCCCTGGAGGCCGACCCGGTCTCCGCTTTCGGTGGCGTGATCGGCGTCAATCGTCCGGTGGACAAAGAGACCGCGGACGAAATCTGCAAGCTCTTCGTTGAAGTCATCGTTGCGCCTTCTTTCAACGAAGACGCCCGCCAGTGCTTTGCCGCCAAGAAGAACCTTCGCCTGGTGGAGATTGCCCCCAAGGAGATGAAATGCGTTCTCAAACACATCTCCGGCGGAGTGCTGTTGCAGGATCCAAACGTAATCCCACAGAAAAAGAAGTGCGGGCGATGTTGTTCGCCTGGCAAGTTTGCAAGCACGTGAAGTCCAACGCTATTGTGTACGCGCTCGACGGCCAGACCGTGGGCGTGGGCGCCGGCCAGATGAGCCGTGTCGATTCGTGCAAGATCGGCGCCATGAAGGCCGTGCTGCCGCTGGCGGGAACGGTCGCCGCCTCCGATGCTTTCTTTCCGTTCCCCGATGGCGTGGAAGAGATTGCGGGCGCCGGCTCGACTGCCATCATCCAACCCGGAGGCTCGGTGCGCGACCAGGAAGTCATCGAGGCCACTGACCGCCTGGCCTGGCCATGGTCTTCACCGGCGTACGCCACTTCCGCCACTGAGTGTAAGAGCAGTAGAGAAAAATGCAAAGGGGATGTTTCCATCCCCCTTCTCCCCCTACCTCTACGAACACCCGATCTTACTTGCCGTGCCGATCACGATGGATATCATGCCAATCGCGACGCCGGTCGCGCTTATCGCCGCGAA
>QIAW01000205.1:5648-12564 GCA_003225655.1 Acidobacteriota bacterium | reverse complement strand
TTCGGATGCTAAAGGGGTGTACGCGCGCACAGCTAACCTTTGACAACTTTCATAAGTTCGGGTCCACGGTTCGCGTAGTACCGGTGCCTTAATACTGATTGTGGAAGCACCACATGCTCAAGTACATTGCAACCCGCCTGCTGTATACCATCGCGGTAATCTGGCTGGTGGTGTCCGTGGTTTTTCTGCTCATCCATACTGTTCCCGGCGATCCCATCCAGCAGATGCTGGGCGAAGGTGCTGCCAGCGCCGATCTGGAAGCCACGCGCCATGCCTACGGACTGGATGCTCCTTTAGGACGCCAGTATTTGAACTATTGGCGTGGTGTGCTGCATGGCGATCTGGGACACTCGCTGCGCTACAACCAAGGTGTCACAGGGCTGATTCTCCAACACTATCCCGCGACCATACGCCTGACCGTGGCTGCGCTGGCGGTGGCGTTGCTGTTCTCTATTCCCGCAGGGGTGCGCTCGGCAACGCGGCGTAATCGCTGGGACGACCGCGTTATCAGCTTTGTCAGCCTGTGGGGGCTTTCGTTCCCTAACTTTGCCCTGGGCCCGATCCTGATCCTATTTTTCGCCGTTAATTTGGGCTTGCTGCCGGTCTCCGGATGGGGGACCTGGGCCCACCTGGTGCTACCGGCAAGCACCATGGGAGCTGCGCTGGCAGCCATTCTTACCCGCATGGTGCGCACCGCCATGCTGGAAGAGCTAGGACAAGATTACATCCGCACGGCGCGCGCTAAAGGCCTGCCGGAGCGCGTGGTGGTGTATCGCCATGCCCTGCGCAATGCCATGATCCCGGTGCTTACCGTGGTTGGATTGCAGTTTGGGGCGCTGCTGGCGGGCACGATTGTCACCGAAAAAATCTTCTCCTGGCCTGGTATTGGGCGCCTTACGATTGATGCCATCAGCAGCCGCGACTACTATTTGGTGCAGGGATGCGTGCTCGCCATCGGTCTCACGTATGTAGCAGTGAATCTTCTGACTGATTTGCTGTATTCGCTGGCCAATCCAAGAATCCGGCAGTAAGGACGCAATCGCTTAAGCATGTTTCACATCCTCCGCAGCAATCGCCTGGCAGCCCTTGGACTCGTGATGGTCTGCGTCTTCGTCCTTTTTGCCACGCTCGCCCCCTGGCTTGCTCCCCAGGACCCCGCCCATATTGATCTTCCCAGACGGCTCGCGCGCCCTTCTCTCTCGCACTGGATGGGAACCGACGAATTAGGACGCGATGTCTTGTCTCGTGTCATTTATGGCGCGCGCATCTCCATGCTCGTGGGCACGTGCGTGGTGGCCGCCTCGCTGCTGCTGGGATTGATCTTTGGCTGCATTGCGGGGTACTACGGCGGACGCATTGACCGCATATTCAACGTGGTCATCATGAATGCCTTTCTTTCTTTCCCGGGCATCCTGCTGGCCATCGCATTCGTCGCCTTCCTGGGGCCGGGACTGTGGAACCTGATCCTGGCGCTCTCTCTTGGAGGGTGGGTCGGTTACGCCCGGCTAGTGCGCGCCCAGGTGCTGGCCACGCGCGAAAGAGAATTTGTGGAAGCCGCCCGCGCTCTGGGCGCCAGCGATTGGCGGGTGATTACGCGCCACATTCTGCCCAACATGATCCAGCCGGTCATCGTACAGGCCGCCATCGGCATGGCTGGGGCGATGCTGGCTGAAGCCACCATGAGTTTCCTGGGATTGGGTGTCCCGCCCCCGGTGCCGAGCTGGGGATCGATGCTGAACGACGGCCGCACCCACCTGTTCGATGCGCCCCATGTTGTGCTCTTTCCCGCCGCTACTGTCATGCTGGCGGTGCTGGCGTTTAATTTTATCGGCGACGCCCTGCGCGATTACCTCGATCCGCGCGCCCGCATTGAAGCCGGGCTGTAGGGCTTTGAAGGGGAGGCCCCCACCCCCCTTGCATGCTAGGCAAATAGGCCGTAAAACATTGAAGACAAGAGACTTATTATACCCTAGCTGGCAGGGTTTGCAGCGTTTCTGGAGAACAGAGCCCATGAGGAACTCGCGGCCGAAGCTTCTCCGGCGTGCCGGTGGATCTTCGCGTGACTCGGCGTCCCCAGCAATGAAAGACCTGCCTGATCCGTATTCATGATTCATGAGCGGCTTGCGGGAAGGGTCCGCGTTCATCCTGACGGAAATCAAGATTTCAAAGACAGGGGCTGGCGCCCCGGCATTCTGGAATGCTAAGACCTAATGATGACCCAATTCCCCAGGAAATCAGCGTTTTGATATCAGAGTGATAATCACGCGCTTTACCGCCACCGCGCTGGTGAAGAAATTTCACCGCGGAGTCGCGGAGACGCGGAGGAATGGGGTAATTGGGTAATTTGATAGTTTCTCATTTAGCAATTAGCGATCTGAAGAATAATTACAAAATTACCTAATGGCGAAATGACTCAATGACCCAATGATTCAATTCCTCCGTGTCTCCGCGCCTCCGCGGTTGGAACTAATTCAAAGCTTCGACCAGTTTTCCTGCCGCCAGTACCTCGGCTACTCGTGCGAAATCCTCTGCCAGCACCCGATCTTTTTCCACCGAAGGGGATACTTTGCGAACCGCACTGTGCGCTTTCTGGCCGCGGGGGCTGGTCTTCAGCGGTGCCAGAAAATCCAGCGCCTGGGCTGCGGCCATGGCTTCGATGGCCAGCACGTTGGTTGTGTTTTGCACGACTTTCTTGAGCTTGATGGCAGAGGTCATCCCCATAGAGACGTAATCTTCCTTGTTGCCTGAGGTGGTAATCGAATCCACTGATGCCGGGTGGGCTAGAACTTTGTTCTCGCTGACCAGGGCCGCGGCCGTGACCTGGGCCATCATGAATCCGGAGTTCAATCCTGCCTCTGCTGCCAGGAATGGCGGCAGGCCTTCGTTGAGCGCGGGATTGACCAGTCTTTCCAGACGCCGCTCAGAGATCCCTGCCAGCGCCGCCAGGGCAATCGCCAGAAAATCGAGCGCGAAGGCGAGCGGTTCGCCATGGAAGTTACCGCCGGAGATCACGGCGCCGTTATCGGTGAACACCAACGGGTTATCCACCGCCGAGTTCATCTCGATTTCAAAGACCTCGCGGCAGTGGGCCAGGGCGTCGCGCACCGCGCCGTGGACCTGGGGCATGCAGCGCAGGGAATAGGCATCCTGCACGCGAGTGCAGGCGCGGTGCGCCTCGCGGATCTGGCTGCCTTGCAGCATGCGGCGCAAGTTTTCGGCGGTGCGCACCTGTCCGGGATGCGGACGCGCCTTGTGAATGCGCTCATCGAAAGCGGCATCGGTTCCGTGCAGCGCATCGAGCGACAGCGCCCCGATCACATCGGCAGAATCCACCAGAATCAAAGCAGCGGAAACTGCCAGGGTCCCGACCGCCAGCATGGCTTGCGTGCCATTGATGAGCGAAATCGCCTCTTTTGCCTCAAGGCGCAAGGGCGTAATCTGCGCCTTTTTCATTGCCTCAGCGCTGGCCATGCGTTTGCCTTCAAACGCCGCCCTGGCGCCCACACTGCCCTGAGAGGGAATCACCGGATGCAGGCCGCGATTGAGCAATTCGCAGAGGGTATCAATGACTACGGGACGAACTCCCGAATATCCCTTGGCCAGTGAGTTGGCGCGTAGCAGCATGAGCGCACGTGTCTCGGCCTCGGAAAGCGGCTCGCCCACGCCGACGCAGTGTGAGCGGATCAGATTCACTTGCAGCTCGCGAATCTCTTCAGGAGCGATGCGCACATCGCTGAGCTTGCCCACGCCGGTCGTGATGGCATAGGCCGCCTGGTTGTTGGCTACCAATTCATCCACCACGGCGCGCGCCTTTTCCACTCGCGGGCGAGCATCGGGCGCGAGCAACGCGGGCCGCCTTTCATAGACTGCTTCGCGCAGGTCGCGCAGGGTGAGAGAGTTTCCGTCAATGTGAAGAGCTTGCATATATGTGGTTTCGCCGCAGATGAACGCAGATGAACGCGGATTTTTATCTTGAATGGAACACGGGCCCTATCAAGACGCCAGATGACAGTGTACTTTTAACAGATTCAATTGCGATGCAATATTTCTGTGAATGCCGCCTTATATTTTTCCGGCAATGGCATTTTCTCAAACCTACTGTTTACGGCTATGTGCGTGGTCTCGCCCTCCGCCAGCAGCGCGTCGTCGCCGGCCCGTGCGACCTGGTAGCTGAAATGGAGCAGGGACTCGCGCACGTTCTTCAAGCTGGTGCGGACCACGATCTCATCATCGTAACGCGCCGGCAGCTTGTAGCGGCAGCGGACGTCAACAACCGCAATATGGCAATCGTCTTCGATTTCCATGTCGCGATAGTTGAACCCAAGCTGGCGCAATAGTTCCACCCGCCCAATCTCGAACCAAACGATAAAATTAGAGTGATAGACCACTCCCATTTTGTCGGTTTCGGCATAACGCACGCGCAGGCGAGCTTCATTGGTCATTGGCTTGCTCATAAGACTCTCTTACCACGGAGGCACGGAGGCACAGAGAATTGAATCATTGATTCATTGGATCATCGGGTCATTGATAGTTGGGATAATTGGTCCATCAATGGCTCAATCACACAATGATTCGATGACTCAACCTTTTCACTTTCCCCTTTCTCCAGAAAGGCAGCAATGCCCTCACGAAAATCTTCGGTGGTGCGGATCCATGCATTCTCTTGTATGGCTTCACTCACCTGGCGCTCGAGCGCGTCACGGGTGTAGCCGGCGAGCAGCTTTTTGGTGGCGCGCAGCGAAACTGGACTGTTTTCCATGAGCACGCGGGCAATTTCACGGGCGCAGGGCATGACCTGGTCCGGGGGCAGGATTTGGTTTACCAGCCCCAGCCTATGCGCCTCTTCGGCATCGAGGATGCGTCCGGTGAGCAGCAGGTCGCGCGCGTGTTTCTCACCGATTTGCCAGATGAGAAAGCTGGAGACGATGGCGGGAACAAAGCCGATGCGCACCTCGGTGTAGCCGAACTTCGCCTCGTGCGAGGCAAGGGTAAAGTCGCACAGAGTGGCGATGGCACAGCCGCCAGCGATGGCCGCCCCATTGACAGCGGCAATTGTGGGTTTGGGAAACTGGTAAATCGCGCGGAAGAGCCGCGCCATGGTCTCAGAATCTTTTACGTTTTCTGCTTGGGATCGGGCGGCGAGCGCTTTGAGATCGTCGAGGTCCATACCTGAGCAGAACGCCTTGCCTGCGCCGGTCAGAATCACGACGCGGATGGACTCTGCCTGCGCCGCGCCTTCCAAAGCGCGCAGCAGATCGCCAATCAATTCATGGCTGATGGCATTGCGCTTGTCAGGACGGTTCAGCGTGATGGCGGCCACGCCGGCAGATTCGTTGAACAACAGTGTTTTGAATTCCATATTGCTTCTGTCGCGGAGTCTATACCTCAGGGGCTATTTGATGCCTGTCTAAATAATCTCCTACTCAAAAAGGCCGGGGCTAAAAGCCCAAAACTCTTGAGAACCTTTACCCCTGGCTAAAGCCGGGGGCTCACACCGTGCGTCACAAGCGACGCAATAGGACATAATTTATGCAGGGATCAAAATAAAGCCCGCATTTTTAAAGGTTCTTAACAGCACGGCTGAAGAGGCTGAGGAAAAAGTCCTTTTTGAGACCGATTGCATTTTACAGGGGCTAAAGCCCAACACGTTCTGAACGACTTACGGCACGAGTAAACTCGTGCCCTGATACAAGTCTTCACACACGAGGACTTTTTCCGCAACCTGTGAAGCCGGCGCCCCTCCAAAAACATTTGCGCAACCACTCCAAATCAGTCCTCGCCTATTTTCTTCTCTCCGTACCTGTCGGCAATCTCTGCCGTCATTGTAATTGGAAAATTGGCCGGCCTTACGCCCGGGGCAGATTCGCCGCGTAGCGCCAATGCCTCAAGCACGCGTTCGGTAGCGATGTTTCCCACTAATTCGTCCTGCGCAAACGGACATCCCCCCAGCCCGCCCATGGCGCTGTCGAAGCGGCGGCAGCCAGCATCGTAGGCGGCAAGAATTTTTTCCATAGAAGTCTCGGGACGGCTGTGCAGATGCACGCCGATCTCCAGTCCGCCGAATTCGGCGATGACCGGCTTCACAATAGAAGCAATCTTTTCCGCCGAAGATACTCCCACGGTATCGGCGAGGGAGATGGTGCGAACATCCATGTCAGAGAGAATGCGCACGCCTTCGATGACCTCTTCCTCGTTCCACAGATCACCGTAGGGATTGCCAAACGCCATGGAAATATACACCACCAGTTCCAATCCGTTCTCATCTGTTTGAAGTTTGATTTTTTCCAGGATGTCGATGGCTTGTTCGAGCGACTGGTTCTGGTTTTTTTCGAGAAACGCAGGAGAGAGCGAGTAAGGGAAGCCTAGCGTGCTTACGGCTTCAGTGGCAATCGCACGCTCCGCGCCCTTTTCATTGACCACGATGCCGATGATCTCAACGTCATCAGGCGGATCGAGCTGTTCGAGCACCTGTTCAGAATCCGCCATCTGCGGCACGGCTTTGGGCGAGACAAACGAAACCGCGTCAATGTGCTTGAAGCCGGCTTGAATGAGCGCGCGCAGATAGGCGACCTTGACGCCGGTGGGAATCTGGCCTTTGAGCCCCTGCCAGGCATCGCGCGGACATTCGATGATTTTCACGCATGCATTCTTTTCACCACGGAGGCACGGAGACACGGAGGTCATAAAACCTTTCGCACCAGTCCACGAGAAAGCACGGCTACATTGAAGTTAAGAATGAAGCCAACTTTCTTGCCTGTCATTTTCAAGTATGTGAGTAATTGAGCTTCGTGGATGGGAAGAACCTTTTCGACACACTTCAATTCCAAGATCACCGCATCTTCAACAAGAATGTCTAGCTTGTAACCACAATCTAATTTTATGCCCTTGTATTCGACTGGCAGTGGAACTTGCCGCT
>QIAW01000205.1:1681-5495 GCA_003225655.1 Acidobacteriota bacterium | reverse complement strand
CATGTTTGCAGAACTCCCACTTTGAACTCCGGCACGTCTGGGTTCAGGGACGCCGCTTCCAGAGAGGTGATAATCGCGCCGCGAGTTTCCATGGGATCGAGGATGCAGTCAACCCACAGCCGCGCGGCGCCGTAGCGCGGGTCGCTCTGCTCGTCGTAGGTTTTCTTTACGGATTCATAAAGCTCTTTCTTGTCGGCGTCGGTCAGCTTCTTTCCGCTACGCTCCAGTTGCTTGATCTTGATTTCCACCAGCGTACCTGCCGCCGAAGCGCCGCTCATGACGGCGTAGCGCGCCGAGGGCCAGGCAAAGACGAAGCGCGGATCGTAGGCTTTGCCGCACATGGCGTAGTGTCCCGCGCCAAATGAGCCGCCGATAATGACGGTGATCTTGGGGACAACGGAGTTGGAAACGGCATTCACCATCTTGGCTCCAGCACGGATGATGCCGCTCCATTCAGCGTCGCGGCCCACCATAAAGCCGTTGACATCATGCAGAAAGACGAGGGGAACCAGGTTCTGATTGCAATCCATGATGAAGCGCGCGGCCTTCTCGGCGGATTCGGTGTAGATCACGCCGCCGAACTCCACCCGCTTTTCGCCCTCGTGGCTGATGGCCTGCTGGTGCAGTTTCTGGTTGGCCACGATGCCCACGGCAAAACCGCCGACGCGAGCATAGCCGCACAAGACGGTCTTGCCATAGCCGGGCTTGTATTCATCGAAGCGGCTGCCATCCACAATGCGGGCAATCACCTCTTTCATGTCGTAGGGCTTGGCGGGGTCAGCTTCAAAGATGCCGTAGAGCTCTTCGGCGGCATACTGGGGCTGCTCGGTTTTCTTGAGGTCGAACGGGGCCGTGGGCTTATGGCCCATTTTTTCCACCAGCGAGCGGATGCGCGCAATGCAGGCTTCGTCATCGGGTTCGCGGAAGTCGACGGTGCCGCTGATCTCCGAGTGCATCTTGGCTCCGCCCAGTTCCTCGGCTGAAACTTTCTGCCCGATGGCCGCCTGCACCAGGGCAGGCCCGGCAAGAAAGAGTCCGCTGCCTTCGGTCATGAGAATGTGATCGCACATCAGCGGCAGGTAAGCGCCCCCGGCAACGCACATGCCCATAATGGCGGCGATCTGGGGAATGCCCATCGCCGACATCACGGCATTGTTGCGAAAGACACGGCCAAAGTCATCGGTGTCAGGGAACACGTCTTCCTGCAGCGGAAGAAAAACGCCGGCGGAGTCGACAAGGTAGATGGTGGGAATACGGTTTTCGATGGCGATGTTCTGCGCGCGGATGACTTTCTTCGCTGTCATAGGGAAGAAAGCCCCTGCTTTCACCGTGGCATCGTTCACGATCAGCATGAATAGGCGTCCGTGCACACGTCCGAGACCGGTCACCACTCCGGCGGCAGGAGCGCCGCCCCATTCTTCATACATTCGGTGAGCGGCATAAATGCCGAGTTCAAAGAACTCTGCGTCCTTATCCAACAGAAGCTCGATACGCTCGCGCGCAGTGAGGCGTCCTTTGGCGTGTTGCGCATCAACGGCCTTCGGTCCGCCACCCTCGCCGATCTTTTCCTGCTCGGTGCGAACCGCAGCCACCAGTTCGGCCATGGCGCGCATATTCTTTTCAAAGCGCGCCGAGGTGGGGTCGAGATGCGACTCGAGCAGGTTCAACGCTGAAGCGGATTTCGTATTGGTAGTTTCGGGCATGAAGAACTCGTGTGGCGCGGCCATCCCCACTGTGCAAGTAATGCAGCGTGGCCGCAGCCTGGGTAAAGCAGTTCCTACGATAAATGAGCGGAATACAGCTCTGCAATGCGAGTCACGAGGAGTCACGAATACGGCGTGTGTTGCACAGCAGCACGCATCATACGTTGGCGTTTAGACGTGCAATAACTTCTTGCAGGGGATCGTCGGCGATCGCGTGAACCAGTCCGATCTCGAATGCAAGTGGGGCAGCTACCTTCTCGGCGGCGCAGAACATCTGCAGGGCGCGTCCTTTGCCGATGAGCCGTGGCAGACGCTGTGTGCCACCCCATCCGGTGATCAATCCCAGCGCCGCGCCACGGTGCCCGAAGACTGCGTTTGGAGCGGCCATGCGGTAGTCGCAGGCAAGAGCCAGGTCGAATCCGCCGCCCAGGCAGTAGCCCTCGATGGCGGCATAGACCGGGGCAGGGAATTGATCGACCGCCTTCATGAGAGCTTGCCCAGCCTGCGCGAACTCATAGGCTGGGGGTCCGCTGAGGGCGGCAACCTCGTGCAGATCTGCCCCGGCGGAGAAGAAAGTTTTGTTGCCGGTGAGGATGAGCGGTTTGTCAATCGGAACAACTTTTATCGCTTCACTTAATTGTTTAAGCATGGATCGGGAGAGGCGATTCATGCCATCGTGAGAATGGAGACGCAGTATTGTCGCTTTGGAATAAAACTTAAGTTCAACCCATTCTCTCTCACGTTCAACCCACGCTCTCTTACTCTTGTCATCCTGAGGCGCAGGCCGAGCAACGCGAGGGCGGAGGCGAAGGACCTCCGGTGAAGATTGGAACCAATCGCGGCTTAAATCGGACCATTTAGGGTTTTTACTTTCAATAAGAGCGACTTTTCTTGAGCGCCTCCAGCCTTTGAGTTGCTTTTCGCGATTGATCGCGTCGCGAACATCATCGAAGCTTTCGAAATAAACTAGTCTCTTGGTTTTATATTTTTTGGAGAAACCTTCGTTGGCTTCCGTCTTGTGTTCCCAACAGCGGTGACGCAGATCGTTCCCCATGCCGATGTATATGGCCCGGTTGTTGCTTGCCATGATGTAAACGTAATAAGTCTTTTGCATGGTTGAGAAATTCTACGCAAAGAGAAGTCTGAACGGTCCAATTTACGCCTGTCGTGTGGGAAACCCTGTCGAGGTCCTTCGCCTTGCAAAGAACGCAAGGCTCAGGATGACACCTTTAGAAAAGTAACACTGCAGCAACGGAATTGACTCACATGACAGAGTCGCGAAAGCACTGCCCGCCGACGATTCTCATGCCGCCACGCCGCGGGGCTTCACATTGGCGCGGATGAACTGAACGATTTCGTCCATGGGCGTGCCCGGGCCGAAGATTCCCGCGACGCCGGCTTTCTTGAGCAGGTCTACATCCTGTTCGGGGATAGTGCCACCTACGAGCACCAGCACGTCGTCAACGTGATTCTGTTTCAGCAGCTCCATGAGGCGGGGAACGATGGCGTTATGCGCGCCGGAGAGAATGGAGAGGCCGGTTACGTCCACGTCTTCCTGCAGCGAGGCGCTGACGATCATCTCCGGGGTCTGGCGCAAGCCGGTGTAGATGACCTCCATGCCGGCGTCGCGCAGAGCGCGGGCAATCACCTTGGCGCCGCGGTCGTGACCATCGAGGCCCGGCTTGGCTACCAGGACGCGGATTTTTCGCTCAGCAGGCATAATCAGGAAAGTTCGATTTACGAAGTAAGAAGTTCGATTCGCAATGGACAATCGTACTTCATAGCTCTTACTTCGTAAATCCTACTTCTTACTTCTTACTTCGTTCTTTCGCAAGCCCTCATATTTCAATTTCACCGTCCATGCTCCGCCACAGATACCACGCCGCCACCGAGCAGTAAGGATGCCAGCTCTTCGCTAGCTTTTCCATGGCCGCTGGCGTGGGCAGCTTGCGCTTGCGGTACGCGCGCTTGATGGCCGAGCGCACGCCATAGTCGCCCGTGGGCAGCACGTTCGGCCTTTGCAAGGCGAAGATCAGGAACATATGCGCCGTCCACTCTCCAATGCCTTTGACTTTGGTGAGAGTGGCGATGACCTCTTCATCTGACAGCGT
>QIAW01000205.1:0-1501 GCA_003225655.1 Acidobacteriota bacterium | reverse complement strand
TATTGCATGCGGTAAGGCCCGACGCGGTCAATGATCGCGCAAAGAATCGGGTCCGACTTCTTGAGATGGTTAAGAGCGCGTCGCATGAAATTCAGGTTGGTGGTGGGTGAGGGTGCTGCCCCCTCCCGGCACGCTAATCTGGCGTTTCCCAGGGCTTATCAGGCTCCGCTGCACGGCTGGTGCTACCCACCCGCGCTAGCGTATGAATGGAGTGCCAGAAAGTGACATCTCAGGTATTTTACAACGAGCCCAATTACATAATTGCCAAATTACCCAATTACTCAATTATGTGACGCTCACTTCCTCATAGGTCCCATAGACCTCGCGCAGGGCATCGCAGATTTCGCCGACGGTCGCATAAGCGCGGACGCACTCCAGAATATACGGCATAGTATTTACGTCAGAGATCTTGCCCGCGCCTGCGGCCTGGGGCTGTTGCGCGGCGGCTTTCTTCAGCGCGTCGAGGGTGCGGCGGACGTCATCATGGGAGCGGCGTGATCGCAACGCCTTGAGCTTGGCGGATTGGTGCTTGGCCACCGACTCGCCAATATACAAAATCTCCGGCGGCTTTTCTTCGATCACGAACTCGTTGGCGCCCACGATGATCTTTTCTTTAGCTTCGACGGCGCGCTGGTATTGATAGGAGGACTCGGCGATTTCTTTCTGCGGATACCCGCGCTCGATGGCCTTCACCATGCCGCCCATGGCATCGAGCTTGTCAAAATAATCAAAGGCGCCCTTTTCCATGTCGAGGGTGAGTTTTTCTAAAAAGTAAGACCCACCTAAGGGATCTACCGTCTGTGCCGCTCCACTTTCATACGCGATGATCTGTTGCGTGCGTAGCGCGATGCGCGCGGCATCGGCGGTGGGAAGCGCCAGGGCCTCGTCGTGCGCATCGGTGTGCAGCGACTGCGTGCCACCCAGCACGGCGGCCATGGCCTGTATCGCGACGCGAGCGATGTTGTTCATAGGCTGCTGCGCAGTGAGCGAGACCCCGGCCGTCTGCGTATGAAAGCGCATCAGCCATGTGCGCTGGTTTTTTGCGCCGAAGCGGTCTTTCATCAGGCGGTACCAGATCTTGCGCGCGGCGCGGAACTTGGCGATCTCTTCAAAGAAGTCGCTGTGCGAGTTGAAGAAGAAGCTCAGGCGCTGGCCGAAGTCGTCCACGTCCAGGCCACGACGTCGCGCCCATTCCACGTACTCCACGCCGTCATAGATGGTCAGAGCAAGCTCCTGAAGCGCCGTAGAGCCGGCTTCACGGATGTGGTATCCGCTGATGGAGATGCTGTTGAACTTGGGAGTGAATTTGGCGCCGAACTCAAAAGTATCGATCACCAAACGCATGGACGGCGCGGGCGGATAAATGTATTCCTTCTGCGCGATGTATTCCTTAAGGATGTCATTCTGGAGCGTGCCGGAAATCTTTTTCCAATCCGCACCCTGCTTTTCCGCGACCACCAGATACATGGCCCACAACACCGAGGCCGGCGAGTTGATGGTC
>QIAW01000201.1 GCA_003225655.1 Acidobacteriota bacterium | reverse complement strand
GACTTCAATTCCGTTGTAACCGACTTCTTAAAGCGCGTTTCGTAAGCATCCACGGGTCGTGTCCAGCCCTCTGTCATGTTGAGCGGAGCGCCGCGACTCCATGAGCACCCAAGAGAATCTAAAGCGCGGAGTCGAAACACCCCGAGAATGTATCGAGAATACATGCCAAATCAGGGAATTCGCTCGATGCAGCCGCGGGCGAACATGCCTGTCGCAGGAGACGGCTTCCACCACGAGTTTCCAATATCTCCTGAAACAACGGCCCTTACAGAAACTGATTCCACCAGCAGAAATCCGGCTGAGAACTGGAACACTCGATGCGGTATCCGGGACACCCCATGGGGAGAATTCCCTGAATCTACATGTACCCCGTAACCCTTCTCGGGGTATTTCGACTCCGCGCCCGTCAGCGCCGTGCCTGTAGGGTTTTTCAAGCGCTCCGCTCAATATGACAGGGGGAAACGGTCTGGCTGCCCCGGAAAACGACCCCACATGTTTACAATATTCAAGGTCCATACGATTTCCGGGAAAGCGACCGAATGTCTGACTACCTGTTCGAACTCTTCCGCAATTTTTTCTATCACTACGGCTATTGGGCGGTGGGCATGGCCCTGCTTCTGGAAAATGCCGGCATTCCTGTGCCGGGTGAGACCATTTTGCTCTTCGCCAGCTTTCTCGCTTACTCCCAGGGCAAGCTGCACCTGCCGTGGATCATCCTGGTCGGCACCCTGGCCGCCACCCTGGGCGACAACCTGGGATACTTCATCGGCAACCACGGTGGCAGGCCGCTGCTCGAGCGCTACCGCAAGCTGTTTCGCATTCAACCAGAAACCATCGCCAAGGGTGAGCACCTCTTTCAGCGGCGAGGGGCGCAGACCGTCTTTCTCGCGCGCTTTATCTTCGGCATGCGTATTATTGCCGGACCGCTCGCCGGCGTGCTCCGCATGCCCTGGCGGCGTTTTGTTCTCTTCAACTTTCTCGGGGCCATCACCTGGGTCACGGTCATCTCCTGCGTGGGCTATTTCTTCGGCAGCCAATGGGACCGCCTCTTGCGCATCGTCAAGAACGCCAACATCGCAATTCTTGTCCTCGTGGCCATCATTGCGCTGGTCCACTGGCTACGTTCTCGCAAAGCCAAACTAAATAAGAGATCCTAAGCCACTGGCTGTTTCTGGGATGGAATGATGCCGGCAGCTTTCACGCACAAAAACAGCTAGGAGCTAGGAGCTAGTAGCTAGCGGCTCAAGAAACAGGCTTAAAATAGAAACCACCGTGATGCTCAAATCCATGCTGGCCAAGGTGGACCGTCAGGCCTGGAGGCGCTTCTTCATCGCCATCACCGGGCTCACCCTGGCATTTGCCGCGGCTTTGTACTCCACCGTAGCGCGTGACGCCGGTAGCGTCGTCATGACCGCCATACTGGCCTCGTTTGCGCTTCTGACCGCGGGCTTGGTGGGCATCCTCACCGTGCCCTACCTGGCAAAGCGCGTTGCTGCTCACCGTTTCCGTGACCGTTTCCAATACGAGTTCACCAAAGAATTCGCCGTCTACCTGATTGCCGTGCTGGTAATCGTGGTGGCCGCGCTCAACACTGGCAACAATCTTCTGTTCATCGTGGTTTCCGCCATGCTGGCGGCCATTGCTATCTCCGGATTTGCTTCCGCCGGCATGCTGCGCGCGCTCGAACTTGATGCCTCGCTGCCGGCGCACGTCTTCGCCGGGAATACCGTCATGGCGCGGCTTACGCTGACCAACCGGCGCTGGTGGGCGCCGGCGCTCTCGGTGAGCATCGTGCCGCTGAAATCCACGGCAGGCAAGACCCGTTACCGATGGCAGCGCACGATTTTTGCCTGGCCGCGCAAGCGTCCGCCCCGGCAGCAGTGGCTGCGCCTGACCGATTGGGAGTGGAAAGCGGTAACCGAACCTCTCGGCCCTCCCGCGGTATTCCAGGGCTCGGTGTACTTTCCCATGGTGCGGCGCAAGAGCACCGCCTCGGCGGATATCGAACTCAAGTTCGAGCGTCGCGGCCTCTATGCCCAGAAGGGCCTGGGGATCGCCACCCGCTTTCCCTTTGCGTTCTTCAAAAAGACCCGGCCGGTTGCCTTCACGCAGGAGGTCGTGGTTTATCCCGCGGTGGAGCCTACGGAGAACCTCTTCCAGGTGCTGCCCATGATCACCGGCGAATTTGAGATGTTTGTGCGCGGCCGCGGCAACAATCTTTATCTGATCCGGGAGCACACCCCGCAGGATTCCGCCCGCCATCTCGATTGGAAGGCCACGGCCAAGACCGGCACGCTCAAAGTGCGCGAGTTCACCCGCGAGGACGAACNNAGGCGCCGTCCCCGAGAAAGATTACGAGGCCGCCGTCTCGCTCACCGCTTCGCTCGCCTGGTATTTCGCGCAAGGCGACACCCAGCTCAGCTTTGCCGGCCAGGGATACAACGGCAGCAGCGATATCTACGAGTTCCTCCGCTACCTGGGCATGATTCAGCCCGGCGACCGCGGACAGCTTCTCGAAGAGCTCGACGTCACCGACGACTACAACATCGTAGTTACCGCCCGCCCCCGTGGAAGCATCTCCACCAACCTGTGGGCGTCTTCATATTTCCTCTTCATGCGCAGGTAAGCGCTCGCTCATCCGAATCTGGCGCGCACGCAATCCGAGTCTGGCTGGCGAAGTGGTATGATGCGGCGGAATGAATGCAAAAGGCATCACTCCCATCCTGAACGTAGCAGACATCGCCGCCAGCTTCGCCTGGTTCCAGAAATGGGGCTGGCGCAAATGCTGGGACTGGGGAACGCCGCCGACCTTCGGCGCGGTGGGGTCGGGCGAATGCGAGATCTTTCTCTGCCAGGGAGGGCAGGGAGGTCGTGGCCGGGGCACAAACGCTTCCACCTTCACCAGCGACGGCGATGAGGAATGCGACAAGGGCGTATGGATGTCAGTCTGGGTAGACGATGTTGACGCGGTGCATAAGCAGTGCGTCGCCGCGGGCCTGGACGTCACATTTCCTCCGACAGACATGCCCTGGAACGTCCGCGAGATGCACGTGCGCCACCCCGATGGCCACGTGTTTCGTGTGAGCAAGGGGCTTGAGGAGGCCGAAGAGGGATAAACTAAACCAGCATAGGAACTAAACCGCATAGGAAAACAGTTCATGACCTCCATGCGAATGGATAAATGGCTTTGGGCCGCCAGGTTCTTCAAGACGCGGGCATTGGCGGCGCGGGCCTGTGAACTCGGCAGGATTCAATCCAACGGGCAGCCGGCCAAGGCTGCGCGCGAGGTCCGCATTGGCGACATGCTGCGCGTGATCAACGAGGGCGGCAACTTTCAGGTAGAAGTCCTGCTTCTCAGCCAGGTGCGCGGCCCTGCCTCGGTTGCGCAAACCCTCTACCGCGAGACAGAAGCGAGCCGGGAGTCGCGCCTGAAGGCGTCAGAGGAGCGCAAAGCGGCGCAACAATTTGAAGCGCCCCCCAAGGGCCGGCCATCGAAACGCGATCGCCGCAGAATCATCCAGTTCAGGCAGAACATGACCGCAGGCGAGTGATGGGAGATGGCGCGTCCTACAGTTTTTTCATGATCGATTCGGGTGGGGAAGTTAACTCAGCAGCAAATTAAAAAAGCTCCAAGCTCTCAGGGAAAGGCCACACCGCACCGAGAAGCAGCGAAATAAACTGATATCAAACCGCTATCCCCACCAACTCTAGGCCATAATTGTGCCAAGGCGTGTGTTTGTCCGCCGGACGGCATTCCAGAATGCTCAAAAACAGCTCCAAGCTCTCAGCTTCAAGCTCCAAGCAAGGGCAGAGCTGCAAAGTGGTCTTTGAAAATCCGAATTTCGTACTCTAACTGGGCTTCACGAAAATCCGCCGCGGACCACCGGGAGCTGCCCAGCTAGGGTCCAACCTGACACCGCTCTTCGCCGCTAATGACGCGGGTCAGACGCTGGTTCCAGGGGCTCACCCCCTAGCAGCAAGGCCCCCCACCCCCGTACAAAAACAGCTCCCAGCTCTCGGCTCCAAGGAAGGCGAGAGCGCAGTGGGTCCAAATCTCCGAATGGCTGAAAGGCTGAGTGCTGCTTTGTACAGGCTGAGTACTGGGTACTGAGTACTGCTTTTCAGTGCTAAACTTGCGCCAGCGCCCCGTCTATTCTGTAATCTTAAGGTTTGATGACTTTCTCTTCACTCGTCAGGCAGTTAAAGAAAATTGCCGGCCGTGATGCCGTGCTCGAGCGCACTGAGGACCTGATGCTCTACGAGTACGATGCCGGCGTTCACACCGGCTTGCCTCGCGCCGTGGTCTTTCCGGAGAGCACTGCGCAGGTCTCGGAGATCATGCGGCTGGCCACCGCGAGCGGGTTCCCCATTGTTCCCCGCGGCGCCGGCACCGGATTGAGTGGCGGCTCCATTGCCCGCGAGGGGGCCATCGTGCTGGCCTTCGCCCGCATGAACAAGATCCTGGAGATTGATGCCGAGAACCAGCGCGCCGTGGTGCAGCCGGGGGTGGTGAACCTCGACCTCTCGGCTGCGGCCAAGCGTTATGGGCTGTACTTTGCTCCTGATCCCTCCAGCCAGAAGGCGTGCACCATCGGCGGAAACGTAGCGGAGAACTCCGGCGGTCCGCACACCCTGGCCTACGGCGTGACCGTGAACCACGTCACCGGGCTCGAGGTTGTGCTGCCTGATGGGCGCATCGTCAACTTCGGCGGCAAGACCTCAGACCTCGGCGGATACGATCTTACCGGCTTCTTTGTCGGCTCTGAGGGGACTCTGGGCATTGCCACCAAGGTCACCGTCCGGCTGATGCGGCTGCCGGAAGCTGTGGCCACGCTGCTGACCATCTTCAACACCATTGAGGACGCCGCCAACACCGTGGTGGCGATCACGCAGGAGGGAGTCACTCCGGCCGCGCTCGAGCTGATGGATGGTTGGGTGCTGCGCATGGTGGAAGCCGCTACCCATGCCGGGTATCCGGTGGATGCCGGCGCCGTGCTGCTGATTGAAGTCGAAGGGCTGCGCGAGGAGGTGGAGGAGCAGGCTGAGGCCATCGGCCAGGTGTGCCGCAAGCAGAAGGCGCGCGAGGTGCGCCGCGCCCGCGACGAGCGCGAACGGAAACTGCTGTGGTCAGGACGCAAAAATGCTGCCGGCGCCGTCGGCCGCTTCTCGCCGAAATATTACACGCAGGATGGAGTCATCCCCCGCACCCGCGTGCCCCAGGCGCTGAGCCAGATCGAAGCCATGGCAAAAAAGTATTCGCTGACCATCGGCAACAAGCGGCGCGCCATGCAGGCCTCGGACGAGATCATCGCCTACTGCGTCTCCGTGGGCGGCAGCATCACCGGCGAGCACGGCGTGGGCATGGAAAAAAATGAGCTCATGTCTTTAGGATTCAATGACAATGATCTGGATGTAATGCGGCGGCTGCATGACACCATGAACCCGCGCGCGATCTTGAATCCACAGAAGCTGTTTCCCAGCGCGCATGGATGCCGCGAGGCGGCGGCATCGCCCGAGCTTACGGAAAAGATCGTTGGTTACACGGAGGCGGGTCACACGGAGACAGCAGGCCATCCTGAGATTGCGGGCAATCCGAAGACGGTGGGTCATTCGAAGCCAGCGGATCATTCCGGGAAAGCCGGCGCATGAACACCACACTTGAAACCGGCTCGCGGGCGCGTGAACTGGCGGCGATTTGCGGCGCCGGCCACGTGGAAGAAGATCCCGCGCTCGAGGCCTTCGCCATTGACGGCGTGGCGCCCGCCATCGCGGTCTCGCCGGCTTCGGCAGAAGAGGTGGCGCAGGTGGTGGCCTTTGCCGCCGCGCAGAATTTGACCGTGGTCCCCGCTGGTGGATTCACCGCCATGGCCAGCGGAGGAACTCCCGAGCGCATTGATATTCTTCTGCGCACCACGCGGCTCACCGCTGTGGCCCATTACGATCCCGGAGATTTGACCATTGGCGTGGGCGCCGGATGCACCCTGGCTGCGCTCGATGCCACGCTGGCGCCGAATGGGCAGTTTCTGCCGCTCGATGCACCGCATCCCGATCATGCGACGGTAGGCGGTACTCTGGCCGCCGCGATGCATGGCCCGCTCAAGCACGGTTACGGCGGCGCGCGCGACTACTGCGTCGGCGTTCAATTCGTGACCGGCGACGGCAAGCTGGCCAAGGCCGGCGGACGCGTGGTCAAGAACGTTGCCGGATACGACCTGATGAAGCTGATGATCGGAAGCTACGGGTCGCTAGGCGTGATCGTGGGAGCGAACTTCAAGGTCTTCCCCCGGCCCGGCGGCCGCAACCAGACGCGCACATTTGTGCTCGAGTTTTCCTCCCTCTCGGGAGCGATTCACTTCCGTAATTTCGTTCGCGGCTCGCACCTCACCCCCCTGTGCCTGGAGTTGGTCTCGCCCCGGGCGCAGGAATACCTGACGAATGAGGCACCGGTGCCGCGCAACCCTGATGACTATGCGCCCTCGCTGCCGGGCGGGGCGCCGTTGGCACGTTGGCGTATCCTGCTGCGCGCTTGCGGGAGCGAGACGGTGCTGAAGCGCTATCGCAAAGAAATGGGCATCAACCTCAGCACCGAGCTGAGCGGAGATGAAGAGACGCGCATCTGGCAGCACGTCAGCAATTTCGAAACGGCGGTGCTGGAGCGGCATCGCAACGCCATGTTCGCCCGCATGAATGTGAGCCCGGCGGCGGTGGAAGCGGCCGTGGGAGCAGCCGAGCAGGCAGGCCTCGACAACAATCTTCTCGTCGCGGCGGTGGGCAGAGTGGGGATCGGGGCGCTGGTGCTGGCGTTCATCCCGCTCTCGGTAGATCCGCCTTCGGCCATGCAGTATGCCAACGCGATTTCGGCGTTGCGCTCGGCTCTGCCGCTGGATTCGGCGGTGGTGGTGAGTCGCTGTCCGCAGCAGGCCAAGCTGCACTTCAACGTCTGGGGATCATCGCCCACCGATCTCGAGTGCATGCGCGCGGTGAAACGCGCCCTCGATCCGAAAGGCATTTTCAATCGCGGAAGGTTTTTGGTATGACCGTAATGGTAGAGATTCGAGAATTTGGTGCTGATGTAGTCTGTCGATTGATCACAACAAAACCAAATCAGCTCCGCGTCTCCGCGCCTCCGCGGTAAAAAAATGGCCACCACCACCAAGCCCGTCTCCGCCGACCGCCCCACCTGGGAGCTTTACTCCACCTGCATCCAGTGCGGGCTGTGCCTGAACGCGTGTCCGACCTACCGGGTTCTGGGCACGGAGATGGATTCACCCCGCGGGCGCATCTACCAGGTTCTGCAGGTGGATAGCGGCCGGCTGCCGGTTGCCGAATCCTTTGTCACCCATATTGACCGCTGCCTCGATTGCCGTGGCTGCGAGACCGCCT
>QIAW01000200.1:462-3041 GCA_003225655.1 Acidobacteriota bacterium | reverse complement strand
AATATTTTCACCAATCTTACTCATTGCGCGTCTGATTTGCAGGTATGACATTCTTATGGGGAATGACAATGAAGGACTGGTAATGGCTCTCCAAATCGTACAAGCCGCATCGCTCGCGCACATTGAAACTACCCGCGACCTCTTCAACCAGTACGCCGCGTCGTTGAATTTTAATCTGTGCTTCCAGAGCTTTGAGCAGGAGCTCGCCTCGCTGCCTGGCGACTACGCTCCGCCTGATGGCCGGTTGCTTCTGGCCCTCTGGGAGGGAGAGCCCGCCGGCTGCGGCGCTCTGCATAAGTTCGTTGCCGGCAAAAGCGCCGCCCAGCAAACGGACGACGCAATCTGCGAGATGAAGCGGCTATACGTGAAACCGGAAACTCGCGGTCACGGCATCGGGCTGGCACTAGCCCAACGCCTGATCGGCGAAGCCCGCCAGATTGGTTACCGCCGCATGCGCCTCGACACTATTCCCGACTCGATGGCCGCAGCCGTGAAGATGTATCGCGGCCTTGGCTTCGGTGAGATCGCTGCCTACCGCGCAAACCCCGTGCCCGGCGCCATCTTTATGGAGCTGGAGTTGTAATTGCGCTTTACGAAGCGCCTGCCTTTAATTTTCGCAGCAGTCCACGGAGAATACGCTCCGGCACGTTTCCGAAGGGCCGGTCGGTGGTCAGGTAAGTCCAGGTGGCTCCGCGCTGTGCGGGGTCAAAGCCGCCGCTCTCGGCTTCCGCGAGCCGCCTCTCGGATTCTTCCGCCACCTGCTCTTCCAGCCGAACGAACATGCCATGAACCGTCGTGAGATATTCATGCAGGGGGTCGCGTCCTCCCCATGACACCCAATGGACGCCCGAGCGCAGGTCCACAATCGCCGCCAGGTACTCCGACCAGAGATCATCGATGGTCGTAAGCCGCACCAGCCTCTCGATCTCTGATGAACAGGGCATGGCCCCGGTGAGGATATCCTGCCGTTTGCTCTGAAGCGCCAGGCGCTGGCCTTCGATCACGGATTCATACTTGCGCAGGAACTTGCGGATCTCTAAATTCTGGCCTTCGATAACCCGCTGAATGCTGTCTGCGTCGCGCGCGAACATGGGATTATCAATGCCATAGCGGACCAGCAGATCATCTTCCAGAGAAATGAAAAAGCGGGAGCTGCCCGGGTCTCCCTGGCGTCCGGCGCGGCCGCGCAGTTGGTTGTCAATGCGCCGGCTTTCATGCCGGTTGGTCCCAATGACATAGAGGCCACCCAGCTCCGCGACACCATGGCCCAATTTGATATCCGTACCCCGCCCCGCCATGTTGGTAGAGATGGTCACCGCTCCTTGTTCCCCGCTCAGGGCCACAATAGCGGCTTCCTGTTCTTCATGGCGGGCGTTGAGCACATGGTGCGCTATTCCTTGCGCCCGCAAGCGAGCGCTGAGCCGCTCTGACTCTTCTACACTGGCCGTGCCCACCAGCACGGGTCTGCGCGTTTGCCGGGCTTGCCGGATTTCTTCGATTACGGCTTCTTCTTTTTTCTGCTTGCCGGGCAGCAGCAGGTCAGGATGATCCACGCGGATGACGGGGCGGTTCGGAGGAATCACCTCTACCTCCAGACCATAAACGGTGCGGAGCTCCTCCTTCTGTGTGGCCGCGGTGCCGGTCATGCCGCACACATTGGGGTAGAGCGCGATCAGGTTTTCCAGCGTAATGGAGCCCAGAATCCTGCCCTGTTTTTTTAGGTTCAGCCCCTCTTTGGCCTCGAGCGCACTATGCAGTCCAGCCGGCCAGCGCCGGTCTTCGACGGTGCGGCCCTTGAATTCATCTACGGAGACAATAGCGCCGTCTTTGACCAGGTAATCCACGTCGCGGCGCAGCAGCGCGTGTGCGTGCAGCGAGTCCTGGACGGCGGTGTGCAGCGCCAGGTTTTCATCCGCGAAAAGATTACCGCATCGGAAAGTTCTTTCCGTCGCCCGGATGCCGGCATCGGTCAAGCTTATGTTGCGTCCGTATTCATCCAGCGAATAGTCGAGGCCGCGGCGAAAATGGCGCGTCATCGCGTCCACACGATAGCCGAGTGTATCCGGGGCCTCGGCGCCTCCGGCGATCACCAGCGGGATGCGGGCCTCATCAATCAGGATGGAATCGGCCTCGTCGATCACCGCAGCCGCAAACGGGCGGTGCACCTGCTGGCCGACCTGCAGCGCCAACTGGTCGCGCAGGTAGTCGAAGCCAACCTCGTTGGCGGTGGCATAGGTGATGGCATACGAATACGCATGCTGGCGTTCCTGGGTGCCCATCTCTCTTTGCACGTATCCGACGGAAAGCCCGAAGAATTCGTAAATTCCGCCCATCCACTGCGCGTCACGCCGCGCCAGGTAATCGTTCACAGTAAGCACATGAACGCCCTTTCCCGCTTTGGCGTACCAAATTACAGCCGGGACGGCAGCCAGGGTTTTTCCTTCCCCCGTCAGCATTTCCGCGATCCGGCCCTCGGTCAGAGCCAGGGCGCCACGAAGCTGCACATCGAACATATCCAGCCCCAGGATTCTCGAAGCAGCAACCGCTGCCACCGCCAGGGTCTCAAGCCGGTCTTGCGA
>QIAW01000200.1:0-444 GCA_003225655.1 Acidobacteriota bacterium | reverse complement strand
TGCTCAAGATTCAATTGGCTTACATTCTGATGTGCAAAAAGAGAACGTAGAAATCGGCGCACAAAACCTCCTTTTCCGTTGACTGCTTTGAAAGAACTGTTGTGAAAACTAATCGGCAGTCAGGATACGAGGCGGGGCACGGCCATCGATGGTATTGGTTAAGAAATAAGGGGTGGGTGAAAGAGTTTGCGGCAAATAGGTTTCGGGCCGGTGCGAAGAACGGTTCCCGGTCAAGGCTTCGCACTCAACCGCTTTCTTGCTTTGAGTGCCGGCCAAACCAACAATCGCGCATTTCTCGCTGCTCCTCTGAGCACGAGATTCGACCGGCGATGCCACACACAGTGCCATCACCGCTGCCAGCGCGCAAATCGTAGTTCGTCTGACCATTATTGGCTTGAGGTTAATCTGAGCCATTCTAGTATATGTATTGCCTGAGAAACTAAT
>QIAW01000204.1:3847-12180 GCA_003225655.1 Acidobacteriota bacterium | reverse complement strand
CCACCATTAGCCCCCGGTTTCTTTGAGCAGGCCATTATTTATGCTCAATAGCCCTGATGTTGAAGCGTTTGAACCGAAAAGATATTTTTGAAACAAATCTCTCGTAGGTGCAATGAAAAAAAAATTGCTTATTGCCGGCATCGCGGTGTTCACCCTGGCGGCCATTCTGACCGCTGGCGCGCACTGGAATACGTTTCCCATCCCGGAACCGGTCCTGATCGCGGCGCGCTGGGTCGCAATAGCCGCTCTGGCCGCGTACGCCTTCGTGCGACGCTCCCTGACTCCCTGGATCCTGGTCAGCATGCTCGCTGGGGCTGAATTCGGCCATGACTGGCCGTACGCCGCCGCACACTTGAAACTCCTGAGCCAGATTTTCCTGCGCCTGATTACTCTCATCATCGCTCCCCTGCTCTTCGGGACTCTGGTTAGCGGAATTGCCGGCCACCCCGATCTCAAGAAAGTCGGGCGCATGGGAATCAAGGCCATCGTTTATTTTGAAGTCGTCACCACTCTGGCCCTGCTGATTGGACTGGCGGCCATCAACATCAGCAAAGCCGGGACAGGGGTACAGTTGCAAGCAGGCGCCGCGTCCGCGGCAAGTCCAGCTCCACCGCGCCCGGCCGCGACTGAAATCATTCTGCATATCTTTCCCGAAAACATCGCCAAGTCGGTTGCTGAAGGCCAAATATTGCAGGTGGTGATCTTCAGCATCCTGTTCGGTATTGCCTTGGCGCAGGTGCCCGAGCAGCGGCGCAGGCCCATGGTGCAGTTCTGCGAGAGTCTGTCGGAAACCATGTTCCGTTTCACCAACATGGTCATGCTGTTCGCGCCCATCGGCATTGGCGCCGCCATTGCTTTCACTGTGGGCCAGGGTGGGTTGAAAATCATAGGGAATCTTTTCCAGCTCCTGGTTACGCTCTACTGCGCGCTGCTGGCATTTATTTTCCTGGTTTTGCTGCCAATTGCGCTGCTGGCACGCGTGCCCTTGCGAAAATTTCTCCGTGCTGTCGCCGAGCCGGTCTCCATCGCGTTTGGCACCGCCACCTCCGAGGCCGCGCTTCCGCGGGCCATGGAAGCCATGGAATCCATCGGGGTCCCGCGGCCGATCGTGGCCTTTGTGATGCCTACCGGGTACAGCTTTAATCTCGATGGCAGTTCCATCTATCTTTCTCTGGCTGCGATTTTTGTGGCGCAGGTAGCCCACATTCCTTTGAGCTTCGGCCAACAGCTCACCATGATGCTAACGCTCATGCTGACCAGCAAGGGAGTCGCCGGAGTTTCAAAAGCGTCGCTGGTCATTCTGCTGGGCACAGCCGACCAGTTGGGCCTGCCCAAAGAACCCATCCTGATTCTGTTCGCGGTGGATCAGCTTCTGGATATGGGCCGCACGGCAATCAACGTTTTGGGAAATTGCCTGGCAACCGTCGTCATTGCGCGATGGGAAGGCGAATTCCCCGAGAAGACGGCTTCACCGGCGGTTGTAGACGCGCTGGCGTAGAAAAACAAAGCCCGCAGGATCTCTCCTGCGGGCTCAATCAAAAACTTACTCAGACTTATCGGCCGCCGGGACCGCCAACTGTGCTCATGGCTGTATCCGAGCTGTTGATGCTATCGCTGGGGGCAACCACGCCATCGTAGGCAGTGGTTACAAACAATCTGCCCCGGGCCGCAGTCACTGAGCGCACTTCCCATCCCAAGTGGCCTGTAGAGTGCCATCTGCGTCCGCCATCGCTGGATTCATACACGGTAGTGGTAGCGGTGCTGCTGACCAGCAGCCGTCTTCCCTCGGTATCCCAGGCAATCGAATCCACGTTGGTTGAAGGCAGGCCGTTCAGCACGTGCTCCCAGTTATCGCCCGAGTCCATGCTGCGGAATACGCCCATGCGGGTGGCAATCCACAGAGTATTTTCCTGATCGATCGCCAGGTCATGGATTCCCGTGATGAAGTACGGCACCTTCGCCGCATACCAGTGAGCGCCGCCATCCACGGATACTACAACTCCCGTGTGAGTGGCCGCTGCCACCATGCTCTGCTGCGTACGTACCGCCACGAACTCGCTCTGGCCGGCAACGGGGCCGCCCTTCCAGCTTTGTCCATGGTTGTTCGAGGTAAATAGGCCATTGGCAGCCGCAGCATACCAAACGTCGCTGCCGCCGAAGGCGAAGTCATTAACGCGGGTGGCGAACTCCGAACGCTCCACCTTGGTGGAAACCACCTGAGTTACAGCTTTTTTGCCCTTCGCGGTTGTGCGCGGCACGCGCCGGGTGATGGATGTCTCTTTGATCATGACGTTCATCGGTCTCCAGCCGGAGGCGTCTTTGCCAGAAGCAAAAATACCGCGATTGGTGCCCGCAAGCAGTGAGCCCTCCGGCGTCTGACGCAGCACAAACACGTCGCGGCCGCCCAGGCCTGAGCTCATCTGGTTCCAATGCAATCCGCTGTCATGGGAGACGAAGACGCCTCCCAGTTCCTTGTCGTTAATGATCCCGACGTAGATGGTGCTGCTGTCGTTGCTGTCAATCGCCAGGCTTGCTACCTGCCGGTGTGCAAAGCCACGGTTAGAAGCTGAGAACGACAAGCCGGCATTCTCGCTCTCCAGGACTCCTCCGCGATCGGTGGCCAGCAGCAGGCGATTGGTGTTGCGGGGATCAAGGTAAATGTCATTAACCACCACGCTGGGCGAGGTCAACAGGTGGAAGCTCTTGCCGCCATCGGTGGTCTTCCACAATCCTTCGGTCGTGCCGGCGTAGACAACTTCAGAGTTGGTTGGGTCCATTTCCAGCACATGCGTGCGCCGCGCCGTGAAGGGCATGCCCTGGATCTTGTGGAACAGATTGCCGGCATTTTCGCTCTTGTAAATTCCCGAGCAGGCGCTGATATACATGATCTCGGGATTGTTCTGGTCAATGATGATGGAGAACACATCGGAATCATCGATCACGCCGCTCTTGATGTTCTTCCAGGTGGCCCCGCCATCAGTAGTCTTCCAGGGCAGGTGCCAGGTTCCGGCGAAGATGATGTCCGGATTCTTGGGATCAATGGCGACTGATTCAAAGTTCTTCATCTCGTTGTGGTGCTCGGGCGTAATCTGCTTCCAACTGTCGCCGCCGTCAGTACTCCGGTAGACGCCATCCAGAGCGCCGACCACGATCGTTTTAGAATCGGTATTGGCGAGCGCCAGAGCGCGCAGCGATTTGCCGTGCAGCGCGTCGATAGTCTCCCAGCTCTTGCCGCCGTCTTTGGAGCGGAAGAAGTCGCCGCCCACGTTGCCTACTCCCCAGGCCGCGACGTAGATGATCTTGGTGTTGTTGGGGTCAATGGCGATGTTATCGAGAACGTAGTTGTCTTCTGTTCCCAGGTGCGCCAGCCGCGTCCAGTTTGCCCCTCCATCTGTGGAAAGAAAAAGCTTGCCGGCCATTGTTCCCATATAAATCCGGTCAGGATTTTTGGGGTCATAAGCGAAGGCGCGAGCATCGCCGCCTTCGGGCCCCAGGGATGCCCAGCGCGCGCTGATGGCAAGAGGTGTAACCAGGGCGCACAATGTAGCCGAAACCAACACTCGCAAAGCAAAGGACTGCCATTTCCTCATAATCGATCACCTTGTCTGGGGGAGTTCTTTTAATAATCTTATTTAGTTTAGCTTCGGCCAGAATAACCTAAATTGAGCTACTACATCATCCTAAGAATGCCTTAGGGAATTCAATTAGGCAAGGTTACTGAGGGACAATAGAAAGGGCCGGTCGAACACTGCCGACCGGCCCAAGTGATTGTCACAGCTATAGTTAGCGCCGATTACTTGGTAGGCGCAGCCGCCTTCCTTCTGGGTTTAGATGCTCTCTTGGCCGGTGCTGCTGCCGGTTTGCGAGACTGCGGTTTCACCCTGGTTTCGTTGACCGGGGTGGTGGGTTGGTCGAAGGTGGCGCCTTCCGGCACAATCCAGACCTCCACTTTGTTCTCGTCGGCAGTACTGGTGCGCGGCTCAATGCGGCTGGCATCAACCGCCTTCTGGTTTTCACCGGAGGTCAGATAGGCCTTGGTGTTGACAGCACGCTGTGCCGCCAGGGTCTTCGGCCTCTCGGTTGAGAGCTGCTCGCCCACCAGAACGGATTTGGAGTTCGGGCTTTGCAACAAGCTATCGGCCGCGCCATCCAGACAACCCTTAGCGGCGTTGTCTACTCGGGCGAGCTTGGCCTTGTTGGTAAAGTCGATTTCGCAAGCCTTGCTGGCGGTCGGCGCCGGCGGAGGCACTTCAACGTTGACCGAAGCATTTCCTGGAGCGGTCAATCCGCGGTCGTCGCTGCAGGTTGCGCTCACCGTCACCGGACCGGCTGGGGTGCCGGCAGTATCGAGGGTCGCGGTGTTTCCGCTGCCTGCGATCTTGCCGCCGCTGGCCGTCCAGTTACTCACTGTGACCATGCGTCCATCGGGACTCTTGCAATCGCAAGTGATGGTCGCGGGATCACCCGAACGCACCGTGGCCGGGTTCGCCGAGCACGACATGGAAGGCGCATTCTTCGGAGGCTCTTTCACCGTGAAGTTCGCGGAGGCCTGCGCATTATGTTTCTTGTTGTCAGTTACCTGGACGGTCACAGTATGGTTTCCCGGCGCCATACCAGTGGTATCAATGGAGGCGTTCACCTCATTGGGCACCACCTTGCCGCCGGTAGAACTCCAGGTATACGTCAGCTTATTTTTGGGTGGGAAGTTCGTGGGCGTGGCGGTAGCTTTAACAGCTTCACCCGCCATCACTTCCGTCGGTTCCAGACCGAGACTTGCAGAAACCGGCTTTTCTGGCTGTCCGCCGCCGCCAAGCCAGACAATACCGCCCTGCAATCGGGTACCGCGCACGATGGTTTTGGGAACACCTGATCCCGGCGTTCCTCCTGCACCGAAGCGATGCGGGGAATACATAAAGTCGGCTTGGATAATGCGTAGGGCCCAGTGCTGGGTCAGGCCCATATCAATGCCGGCGCCGCCCTGAAATCCAAAACGATTGTCGGCCGTGAAGTGGTCAGGAGCCAGGCGCGACCAGCCTCCTAACGCCTCCACGAACGGCGAGAAGTGCTCACCCCGGAAGGTCAATTTGGGACCGACCATCAGCGTATTGTAGGTGCTGGGGATTCTCGTCCCGCTGGTGCCGCTGTTGAAGTGGCCGCCGTAATCGAGTGTGAGGCCGAGCCATTTATTAAAGTCATAGGTGCCCGCCGCGCCCAGACCCGCAGGGTAGTTGCGGAAAGGAACGTGGTTAAGTTTAGTGTTGGGATCTGCCCACGAATAACCGGCAAAAATCTCCCACTTGGGAGCAGGCTGGTCCTGCGCACAGGCCGTGGTGCTTACCAGCAACAAAGTCGCAGCGATCGCCAGTACGGCGAGGCTGCTTTTCATTCGATGTGACATGCGAAAACCCTCCGGAACTATTAGTACCGACTGACTAAGGTCTGCTACAAACCCCAATACAAACCCCAAATTTACGGCTGGCTTCGACTGCGTTTGAGTAACCAAAAGGCTACGGGGGTGCGTGAAAACTACGTTACCGCGCAGCCAAAAATAACGGCCCAAGGCAGCAATTTCCAGATGCGCAAGAAGTTGCGGCACGTGAGGCCGCTCACGTGCCGCAGAGTTATCGTCATCTTTCCAAGTTGATTATTTCTTCTTTTTTCTTCTGGTTCCGCTTTTGGTTCCCTTTCTGGCTGGCCCTTTCCTCGTGCCAGTGCGCGGCGCAACCTTTGGTTTCTCTCTTCCACCGATCAGGGAGAGGGCATCAGCGGCGCTAAACGGATACCGTCGCTCGGACAATTGCGAAGGCACGCCCGGCGCCTCCACTTTCATATCCACGCGCCGGTTCGCTGCCAGGACAATCGTGCGCATGTTCTGCTGCAACCTCCTCTTTTCTCCAGCAGTCAGCGAAGTATCGTCTTCCATCGATTGCTTTACATTGTCGGCTGAGAGCTGCTCCTGCTTGCCCAGCGCGCGGGTATCAATGCTGTCGCCCGGCACGCCGCCCTGATCTACCAGGAAGCTCTTGACTCGCGCTGCGCGACGTTCGGTTAATGCCTGGTTGTAGGCATCACTGCCGCGCGGATCAGCGTGGGCTTCCAGCTCCAGCTTGGCGTCCGACTTGACGGCAAGATATTTCTTGAATTCAGAAGCTATCCCAGTCAACGTGTCCTGTTGGCTCTTGACCAGCCCGCCATTAGGATTCTTTTCCGTCGGCTGCGCCGTGGCGAAGTAGACACTGCGGAGCACAAGAGTCGGCGGCGGCTGAACCACCGGCTTTTCTCGAACAGAGAAGCTGGTGGTGGAGTTCGCCGTCAGTTGATGGTCGTCAGTGACGGTACAGGTCACGTTGCAACTACCGGGCTGAATGTTGGAGGTATCCACTGCAACGTCAGTGCCCTGTCCACTCGCGCCGCAGCCAGATGTGACCGCGACGGTAACCGGACCGCCCTGCGGGCTGCTGGCCTCAGAATGAATCGTGATTGAGCCGCCTTGCTCTACGCTGGAAGGGCTTGCATTACAGGTAATGGTCGGGGGCAGGCGCTTCTTGGTGGAAAAGGACGTCTGGCAGCTGGCCACGGCCTTTTTGTCGTGCGGATCGGTGACATGAGCGCTGACGTTATAGCTCTGTCCTTCCGCCGCGCCCGTTGTGTTGATGGTGACCGACTCTCCCTTACCTTCCACTTTGCCGCCATTGGTGGTCCAATCAACATCCACCGTGTGCTTAGGATTGAAATTGTGCGGCGTGACCGTGGCTTTCACCGGCTCACCCGCCCAGACTTCTGATGTATCCACCGAGCAGCTTGCGGAGACAGGTGCCTGTTCTCCCCCGCCTGCCATGTAGACGATGCCGCCCTGCAGACGTGTGCCGCGCACGATGGTTTTGGGGACGCCTGATCCCGGCGTTCCTCCCGAACCGAAGCGATGCGGAGCATACATGAAGTCAGCCTGGATGATGCGCAGCGCCCAGTGCTGGGTCAGGTTCATATCAATACCGGCGCCGCCTTGAAATCCAAAACGATTGTCGGCCGTGAAGTGGTCAGGAGCCAGGCGCGACCAGCCTCCCAAAGCCTCCACGAACGGCGAGAAATGCTCGCCCCGGAAGGTCAATTTGGGACCGATCATAAGCGTGTTCAGAGTGCTTGGAATCCTGGTCCCGCTGGTGCCGCTGTTGAAGTGGCCGCCGTAATCGAGTGTGAGGCCGAGCCATTTATTAAAGTCATAGGTGCCCGCCGCGCCCAGACCCGCAGGATAGTTGCGGAAAGGAACGTGGTTAAGTTTAGTGTTGGGATCTGCCCACGAATAACCGGCAAAAATCTCCCACTTGGGAGCAGGCTGGTCCTGCGCACAGGCCGTGGTGCTTACCAGCAACAAAGTCGCAGCGATCGCCAGTACGGCGAGGCTGCTTTTCATTCGATGTGACATGCGAAAACCCTCCGGAACTATTAGTACCGACTGACTAAGGTCTACAAAACCCCAAAAATTTACGGCTGACTTCGACTGCGTTTGAGACACCCAAGACTGTACTTATGCGCTGTACGATGCGCTGAAAGGACAACGACCGTGCAGCCAGAAATTGTACAGGCAACATCCACCAAGTGCAAAGTACTGATTCCCCAAATTTTACGTTTCCTCTGTTTACTCCAGAGTTACGGTATAGATTGGTGCCTATTTGGAAAGCGACTTGCACACCGCAGGTTGCATCCAAGTATGGGTAATCCTTCAGGCCTGCTCGAATCTGCACCCAGGTAAAATTACTCTACGCACAAATGCCATAATGGGTGTTGAAAACTTTGGTATGAACCAGGAAAAAGTACTGATCGTCGAGGACGAAGAGAACGAACGCAGCGGCCTGGCCGAGCTGATTTCGGCCTGGGGCTATCGCACTGAAACCGCCAAGGACGGCGCTGAAGGGCTGGAAAGATTTACCGCCTGGGCGCCGGGGATCGTAATCACCGACCTCAAGATGCCGCGCATGAGCGGCATGGAGCTGCTGGAGCGCATCGCCTCGCAGCCTCATCCTGCCGCCGTGGTGCTGCTGACGGCGCAAGGCAGCATTGACCTGGCCGTCGACGCCATGAAAACCGGCGCTTACGATTTTATCCAGAAGCCGGTTGATCCCGCCCGTCTGAAAACCATCTTGAATAACGCCTCACGGCAGCGCGGCACCGAGCGCGAGCTCGAAGCTACGCGGCGCAAGCTGCGTGATACCGGCGTGCTCGGCTCCATGGTGGGCTCGTCCAAAAAAATGCAGGAGATCTTCCGCCTGATTGAGATGGTCGCGCCCAGCACTGCTTCCGTCCTGATCACCGGCGAAAGCGGGACCGGCAAAGAG
>QIAW01000204.1:2120-3622 GCA_003225655.1 Acidobacteriota bacterium | reverse complement strand
GCGTGCTCGCTGCAACCAACAAAGTTCCCGAAGATGCCGTCGCCAAAGGCCAACTGCGCAACGACTTGTACTACCGCCTGAACGTTTTCAACATTCATATGCCCCCGCTCCGCGACCATAAAGAAGATCTGCCTGAACTGGTCGAACACCTGCTGGCCGATATGAGCCGTAAACACGAGCGCAAAGCGGCCATGGTCACCGACGAAGTGATGAAGACTTTTCAGAACTACAACTGGCCGGGAAATATTCGTGAACTGCGCAACACCCTGGAGCGCGCCACCATCGCCTGCGACGGCAAAGTTGTGGAGCCCTGCCATCTTTCACCGGCATTTGGCTCAATGGGGATCCATTCCGCGGCAAGCGACGCCAACAGCGTGCGCGTGGGCGTAGGCACCACCGTGGGCGAAGCCGAGCGCCTGCTGATTCTGAAGACATTGGAATCAACCAACAATAACAAGACCCGCGCTGCTGAGATTCTGGGCATCAGTCTCAAGACGTTGCACAACAAATTGAAGGAATACGGAGCGTCAATAGGCGCAGCCGCCGACGGCAACGGATAATGAAGACAACGGACAATAACGTTAGTTTTTCTGTAGAGACGTAGCTTGCTACGTCTCTTTTACCGAGTAATGAGGACTGAATACTAGCAATGGTTCCTCGCATACGCCTCAAAACGAAGCTCTTATTCCTGGAAAAACTCTTCTCGCGTGAAGACTTGTTCGCGGGAAAAAATTCTTCGTGTGTGAAGACTTGTATCAGGACACGACTTTTAGTCGTGCCGTAGAGCGCTAATGTTGAAGGGCTTTAGCCCCTGGCAACTGAGTACTGATTACTGAGTACTGAGCATCAAGGACTGATGGCTAAATTACGTCTCAAGACGAAGCTCGTACTCGCCATCAGCGGCATGGTAATGGCGCTGGTGGTGGTGTTTTCCAGCATCTACGTGCTGCAAATTGTCCGCCAGCGCGTGCAAGAGACATATGAGACCGGCGACTTCGTCGCTCACCAGATTTTTTTTGTCACCCACGAAGCCCTGGAAATAGACCTCAACAGCACGCAGGTTGATACCAGCAATTCGCAATCGGTGCGCGGGGCGACCGAAGAGATCCTTCAGACTGACCCTGGCCTCAACTCGCTGATGCAGTCCATCGTGGGATACTCGCGTCCCATCTATGACGCCGCCATCGCCGATCCTGAGGGCCGCGCCGTGCTTCACACCGATCCTACGGTGGCGCTGAAGCGTAATCCTCTGCCGGCCCGCGAAAGCTTTCGCCTGGTGCGCGACGGCAGCTTTCGTCAGCAGCTCGTCATGGTCTACGGTCCGCCCAAGGTCTATGAAATCAGCGTTCCCATCGAGCGCGATGGAGCTCCCTTTGGCTCCGTGCGGGTGGGCATCTCGACCGTATTTTTGAAAAGCGAGCTGCGCCCGCAATTGAATCACGCGCTCGCGCTCTCGGGAATGGCAATTCTGGTTACATTCATTCTGGCTGCGGGACTTTCTA
>QIAW01000204.1:0-2040 GCA_003225655.1 Acidobacteriota bacterium | reverse complement strand
AGTTGGTATGGTGACAACCAAGATCAACCGCCTTGGTCAGCAGATGCGGGATGTAAAAGAGATCTTCAGCGCTCTCAAAGAAAATCTGGACCAGATCATGGCCAACCTGCAGGATGGGCTGATCTTGTTCACTCGCGATTCGAAAGCCATTCTGGTCAGCGCGGCGGTAGAAAATTTCCTGGGCACCTCGCGTGAACATATGCTGGGCCACAACGTCACCGAATTTCTCTCCCAGGAGAGTCCCCTGGGCCGGGTAGTGCTAGATAGTTTTGCTTCGCACGTGCCCATCGCGCAGCGCGAGGTGGAGATGGAAAACGGCCGGCGCGTTCTTCTGAGTCTCGATTTCATCGAGGAGGGCGGCGAGCGCATCGGCGCCCTGCTGACCCTGCGCGATGCCGAAACCGTGCGCCGCATCGAAGACGAGATCGAGCTCTCCCACCGCCTTGCGGCCATCGGCAGGCTTGCCTCCGGCGTAGGACACGAAGTCAAAAATCCCATCAATGCCATCGTGGTGCATCTTGAGCTGCTTCGCCAGAAACTGCAGCAGGTCGATCCCACCACCCGCCGGCACATGGATGTAATTGGCAGTGAGATCCAACGCCTCGACCGCGTGGTGCAGATGCTGGTAGATTTCACCCGTCCCGTGGAATTGCGTCTTTCTGACTTGGACGTTCGCAAACTGCTGGATGATGTTACTCAACTGGCCTCGCCCGATGCCGCCCGTCAGGGCGTGGCCATTGATCGGCAGCTTCCGGCTGTGCCCTTGCTGGTGCGCGCCGATTCCGATCTGCTCAAGCAGGCGTTTTTGAATGTTGTCCTCAATGGAGTGCAATCCATGCCCCAGGGAGGAACCTTGAGCATCCGCGGCTCGAAACACGACGATGAAGTGTTGATCGAGATTAGTGACCAGGGCAGCGGCATTCCCAACGAGATTCGCGATAAGGTTTACAATCTTTACTTCACTACCAAGAAAACCGGGACCGGGATCGGGCTGGCCATGACCTACAAAGTCATGCAGCTCCACCACGGCTCGGTAGATTTCGAATCAGCGGATGGCAATGGCACCACCTTCCGCTTGCGCTTACCCTCCCTGGCCGCTGTCGCCGATTCGCAGCGTGAACTGGCCGCGAGAAAGACATAGCGCGAGAAAGAAAGACATAGAAGGTGGACACGTTTAGGGGCGACACTGAAAGAACGCTGAGTAGAAGCTGCGAACGACAAGAGCTTTGCTCAACAGAACCTGCGTGACATGAATGATTCACTATTTTGAAATCGCTTTAGACTGCGCAGCTCGGAACAAGCAAAACCCGATAGCACACGATACAATAGAAGAACCGTTGCGATGAAACGCCACTCGTCCCAACTCGGAATCTGGTTTTTTGCGGCCATGGTGCTGATCACTGGCTGCAACAAGAAAAAACAGGCCACCGTCCCACCTCAGGCAGAGGCTCCTACGGTTTCAACTGCGCCGCAGCCGCCGCCACAACCGGCAAATCAGCCGATCGTTATCATCCCTCCATCCAACCAGTCAGGCACGAACACCACGCCGGCGAAACCCAGGACCAAGTCTAAGCCGAAGCCCAACCACGCCAGGAAAAACCCTCCGCTGGCTCCCGCAAGCTCGGGCGTCACCGCGGGAAAAGAAACAAACCCAACGGTACCGCCTGTCGCCGCGCCGCCCACAACGACAGCCTCTATTCCCTTAAACAACCCACCGGGCAAGACTGTGATACACGATGGCGGAACTTCGGATACTACCACCGGAGCGATTCAGCCCGGCATGGACCAGAACGAAGCCGCCCAGCAGCGCCACGCGACGGAACAGCTCCTGCAATCTACCGACGATGCCCTCAAGGGCATCAATCGTCCTCTGAATGATGACGAGCGCTCTATGGTCGAGCAGATCCACAATTACATGGCGCAATCGCGCGCTGCCACCACGGATGGCGACCTGCTCCGCGCCAACAACCTGGCGGTCAAAGCCCACCTGCTCTCCGACGCGCTGGCCAAGCACTGAGCAAATCCGCACGGAATACTCAA
>QIAW01000203.1 GCA_003225655.1 Acidobacteriota bacterium | reverse complement strand
TTTCCGATTCCGACCACACTGTTTCAGAAAAATATGGCTCGATCATGGCCTATCAAGGTCAAAAATTTGCCTCCCGCAATACTTTTCTCATTGACCCTTCGGGCGTCATCAGGAAGGTCTACGTAAAGGTCAAGCCGGCGGCGCATAGTGAAGAGGTACTGGCTGATCTGCAGCAACTGCAAGCTACGAAATAGTTTTTGTCTAGATAAGAAAAGGCAGCCTGTTATGGCTGCCTTTTTTCTTACATATGTGGAACTGCTGGCTTCCTACTTCTACTTGCCCGCGTAACTGACTCTCCAAATCGAATTAGAAGCATCGTCGGTGACGAACAGCGAACCATCGCTGCCCTCGGCAACACCGACCGGGCGTCCCCAGACATCGCCGTCGTCGGTTGTGAAGCCGGTCAGGAAGTCCTCATATTCTCCTGTGGCTCTTCCCTTCTTGAGCGGCACCCGGATCACTTCATAGCCAGAGCGCTTGTGTCGGTTCCAGGAGCCATGCTCGGCAGCGAAGACATCGCCGTGATATTCGCCGGGGAACTGTAATTACTTTGTCCCGAAGTTCGGGATGCTTGCCTTTATGCTCAGGATCATAGTGGCCGCCCATGTAGTACCATGGCCAGCCATAGAAGCCGCCATCTTCAAAGTGGGTAATGTAATCGGGCACCAGGTCATCGCCGAGCGTATCGCGTTCATTCACCGAGCCCCACAGTTGGCCGGTTTCAGGTTGAATGGCAATGCCAACTGCGTTACGGATGCCATAGGCATAGATACGGAACCCAGAGCCATCGGGATTGTATTCCAGAATGTCAGCCCGGCGTCTTTCGGTGGCATTGCCATCGGTGTCATCTTTATTGGAGTGCGATCCGACGGATACGTACATTTTTTTCCCATCCTGGGAAAAGGCGATGTCGCGGGTCCAGTGGCCACCACCGCGCAAAATACTGAAGCCAGGCAGGTCAGGGACGACCACTTGTTGCGGACCGCTCGCTTTCATGTCGCCGTTGTGATACGGAAAGCGGACCACGGCGTTGGTATTGCCGATGTAGACCCATTGCGGGTCCGGACCTAGTGGATAGAAAGCGATGCCGAAAGGCCGCTTCAGGCCGGTGGCAAAGGTCTCTATCTTTTCGGCTTTTCCGTCTTTGGTCATTCCATGAAATACTTTTATTTTCCCCGCCTTGCTCTCGGCCAGGAAAATATCGCCATTGGGTGCGGTTCGGATCAGCCGCGGGTTCTCGAGGTCTGAGGCGTAAAGCTCAACTTTGAACCCAGGCAGGGTCTGCGGCCATGCTCCAGAAGGGCGAGGCACCGTGCGCGGACCGTTATCAACCGAATCCGTGGCAAATGGCTCAGGCAGGTCCGCGATCGTGATCTTGCGGAATACACCCGGCTTTTGCTGGGTGTATTCAATAAAGGCAGCTTTGCCTGTAATGACCTCATGTGCCTTGGGAGCACTCGCTGCCGTGGGAGCCGCTGCTTTGCGCCGGGCATGCTTCTTGGTTTGAGCCTGGAGCACATAAGCCCCTAATGAAAGCGAGAGGATTGTGATAAGGGCAACGAAGCGAGAGAATTTCATCGCAGATCCTTTTCCAATGGATTTTCTAGATAATTTCAAACGAATAGAAACGGATGAACAAGACTGGAATCACGATTCATTCTAAATGAGTCTTTTGCTCAAACTCCAGCACGGTGGACTCTGGGCCTTTGTGCTATAGAGCACACGACTGTTTTACTTAATGAAATCATCTTTCTCTCTTGACTTTGAAATCCAGCGGTGTAAGGTGCTATAGCGCATCTCCGAAAGATCTCCCGCACAATCTCTCGGAAAAAATTCGATTCAAATCAGGGTGATTACGGCCTCGCTTTCACCCCCAGGAGCTTAGCCAAATGAGACGAACTGCCTTGATTACAAGCATCACGTGCGTTTTGTTGTTAGTACTTCTTCTTCCATTGACCGCTTCCGCGGTTGCGAATTGGGCGCCCAACACAGCGTATTCGATTGGATCGCTGGTGATGTTCAACGGTGTGGAATACAAATGTATTCAAGCACACACCTCAGAGATCGGCTGGGAGCCGCCGAACGTGCCAGCGCTGTGGCAACCGGTCAGCGGGAATCCGGGACCGACGCCGACGCCCACTCCAAAACCAACACCAACCCCGCCACCGCCGCCACCTCCTCCCCCGACAGGACACCGTTTATTTGCGCCTTATATTGACATGAGCCTCTCAAACAATAACCTGCCGGCAATCTCGCGCGCCTCGGGAATCAGGGTGTTTACATTGGGGTTCATCATCGACAATGGTGGATGCAAGGCCGGTTGGGGCGGATTCGGCGTGCCCGTGGGCAGTGATTCAACCGTCGGTCCGCTCATCAGCGGCTTGCGCGGTGCGGGCGGTGATGTGATTGTCTCTTTCGGCGGCGCCGCCGGCATTGAAATAGGACAGGCTTGCGGCAGCGCCTCCGCAGCGCAGGCGCAGTACCAAGCGGTGATCAACAAGTACCGAGTGAAGATGCTGGATTTTGACATCGAAGGAGCGCCTATCGCCGATACTGCTGCCGTCGATCGGCGCAATGCCGCGCTGGCCGGACTGCAGAGGGCGAATTCGGGCCTGGTCATATCCTATACACTACCGGTCCTGACCAGCGGTCTGACGCAAGACGGCATCAATCTGCTGGCCAACGCCAAGAAACATGGAGTCAACATCAGCGTGGTGAACATTATGACCATGGATTATGGTGGGACCGCGAATCCTAACACCATGGGACAGAACGCCATTAGTGCGTTCAATGCCACGCTGAAGCAGATACGCGCGATTGGCATTTCGGCGCCGCTGGGAATCACTCCCATGATCGGCAGAAACGACTCGCAACCCGAGGTCTTCACCTTGAACGACGCGCAGAAGGTGGTGAACTTTGCCAAGCCCAACGGCAATGTGGCGCGGCTGGCCTTCTGGTCAGTGGCGCGAGATAACGGAGGCTGCTCCGGCGTCGTGTCCTCGAGCTGCAGCGGTATCTCGCAAAACACCTGGGCCTTTTCGCATCTGTTCGAGGCGTTCTAAATCACAGCAAATCAGTAACTATTTGGGGCGGCGGTACTGCCGCCCTTTTTCATTTATTTTGTGCGAAATTGACTCGTTGTATGTGTCGCATTCCAGACCAGAAACCGGGATACAATGGCCTTGCCCGTTAAGGCTACTCTTTCGTAAGACTCCTAATCGGAGGCGTCGGATGATCAAGGTTTCTCGGCTCATGTTTTGCGTCGCTGGGCTGCTGGTATGTTCACTCCTTTTCGAGAAAGCCGAACCAACCGCTCCGAAAGTTGAAGCGCCCTCTGCTGGCAGCAAGCCCACGCCGAAACCTCTCACTGAGGATCAACAGCTCGGCCGGCAAATCCTTGAATCATCGGAGGCCATGGCGCGTGGCTTGGAGCCGCCGATGCGCAGCTATTCGCTGCTGCAGATCGCGCAGGCCTATGTATCGACCGATAAGGCCAAAGCCGCGCGCCTGCTGCGCGATGCCTTCACCGCTGCCGTCGCGATTCCAGACGACAAAGACGTTAAAGACACCAAGAGCCGTCTCGAGCAACCGATTCTGCAGGCGCTGCTGCCTCTCTCGCAATCTGACGTGGAAGAGCGCTTGCTGCAAGCTGATCCCGGCGTGAGAAAGGGCATGTCAGACGCAATCGTCCACCTTTACGCAGACAAGAAGCAATTTGCGCCGGCGCTGGAGCTGGTCAATCGCATGACCGCGGAGGATGAATTCCCTTACGGCAGTGGCGCCAGTCTCATCCAGGCGATGCCGGCTGAGATGGATGGGGAGAAGCAGAGTTTATTTGCACAGGCGATCACGAGCTACAGCCAGCACAAGCACCAGAGCGTAAACGTTCACGGAGGAGGTTTGGTAGGCATGGTGACGCGTTTTAGCGCCAGCATGCCGCCAAAACTAGCCTTGGAAGCAATTGATGAAATTCTGAAACAGTCGAAGGAATCTAACAGCGATGAGGCATCGATTACTATGAGCTCCGAGCAGGGAACGCTGGGCTTCAGTTCCTTTTATGAGTATGAACTGTTTGCTTTCCTGCCGCTGCTCCGGCAACTGGATGAGAGCCGGGCAAAATCGCTACTCGAAGAAAACCAGGACTTGGCAGCTAAGCTCAAGCAATTCCCGGAAGGAGTGGGATCTCTCGATCCGGAGCTCGCGGTCCGGCGGCACGAGTTGCAGCGCCAGGCAGAAGACACCATCGATTCGGCTGGGAAAGATCCGGTGCAGGCTATCGCACAGGCAGCCACACTGCCTGCGTCTCTGGCTGACAATGTCTTCCAGTCTCCGCGTGGCCACGTGCTCGAAACCATTGCCAAGATAAATGTAAAGAATCATCCCGCCGTTGCGAGGCAAGCCGTGGATGAGCTGAAAAAGATGGCTGAAGATCTTGCTCCCCAGGCCCAAGTGATCTACCTGGCGAGCGCCGCCGATCTCTATCTGCAGTTGGGCGACCAAGACAGCGCTGAAAGGATCGTGAGCAAGGGCTTTAAAGCTGCGGAGGCGCTGCTGGAAAAAGACACCGATGCCGACGATCCAAACCTGGCGCTCAAGGCGTGGTGGCCCTCCGCAGACGCCTACCGCCGTTTTATTGAAGTAGAAGCCAAGATTTCACACAGCACGACGGCAAATATTCTCAAGGAGATCAAAGATCCGGAGATCCGTACGGTAGAGTCGATCATAGTCGCGCGGACGCTGCTGGGTGACCCGCCGAAGGGCTACCAGATTACCCGCAGGAAAAGAGTTGGCGATGGATACAGCACGACGTCCTCGTCGTGTGGACCTTAGATTCATAAGTTTTGAGCAAAGAACAATCTAATTGAAGAGCAGAAACCGGAGTACAATTGCCAGTCCATTAAGACCATTCTCTTTCAAGACCTCTGTTTGGAGGCGCCAGATGACCAGGGTTTCGAAACTCATTATTTGTGTCGCGGGCCTGCTGGTAGGTCCGGTCATTTTCGCACAGCAAGACGCCCAGCCGCAGCACATGGCGACGGTCGCCACTGAGAAAGCCGAACCAACCGCTCCGAAAGTTGAAGCGCCCTCTGCTGGCAGCAAGCCCACGCCGAAACCTCTCACTGAGGATCAACAGCTCGGCCGGCAAATCCTTGAATCATCGGAGGCCATGGCACGTGGCTTGGAGCCGCCCATGCGCAGCTATTCGCAGCTGCAGATCGCGCAGGCTTATTTGCCAACGGATAAGGCTAAAGCAACGAGTCTGCTGCGCGATGCGTTCACGGCTTCGGCCGGCATTCCGGATGACAAAGACAAGCAAGAT
>QIAW01000202.1:6030-17710 GCA_003225655.1 Acidobacteriota bacterium | reverse complement strand
CGCCGCCGCGATATTCGTATCGGTCGCCGGGTCGCCCATATCATCTTCATCGTCCGGGTTCTTGCTCGCCGGCTGCTGCGGCTCGTGCATCGCGGTCGCCGGTGGCCGGTCACGCCACGATACGTTGGGATACAGGTCCGCCGCTTTTTGCGGGCCGAGGGCCACAGTCAATTTTTCCCGCAGCAACTTGGTTGCGAATTGCTCATGGCTGAGGCTGTGCGCCAGTTGCGCGCCTACGAGCAGACTGTCTTCCAGTGTCCAGGGACGTGGCGCATACCCCAGCAGACGGAATTCCAGAGGCAGGTTGCCTTTGTGGTTTTCGATAAAGGCATTTACGCCGTGAACGTACGATTCGGCCAGTGCCTTCTGGCTCTCGTCCAGATGGCTGGCGGTGCGCTGCGCGGCCTGCCGCAACGAGAGAATCCGCTGCTCGCGGTCGTGCTTCACCTGGTCGGCCCCCAGGATCTCGGCCAGCTCGCCCGCGGCATAGCGGCGCGTCATGTCCATCTGCCACAGCCGGTCCTGTGCGGTTACGTAGCCCTGCGCAAACAGCAGGTCAGAGAGACTCTGTGCGCGGATGTGGGGCACGCCCTGGGGGTCGCGGATGACCTCTACCGGTGCGCTAACTCCGGCGACGGTGATGGCGCCATCCACCTGCGGCAAGGGAGACGTAGCATAAAAATAAGCGGCTGCCGCTGCAACGATCAAGAGAACAACCGCACCACCCAAAAGGCGCGAAACCAGGCGAAGGCCGCGGCGCTTAGCAACTTTGAGATCGACTGGAGTGACCGTGGTCGAGGACATGCGTTGGCCTCATTGTCTCATTGCTCGATGCCGGCGTCACTATGCTCAAACATAGCAGTCAGCACTCAGCAGTCAGCATTCAGCCCCTAAACAAGCATTTAGCCGCTTAGCAATTAGCATTTGGCCCGTATAAGGACTCGGAGCTGCCCTGCCGCTCACTTTCCCTGATATCGACGGGGCTAATTGCTAAGTGCTGCTTTTTGGCTGAATGCTGAGTTCTGACTGCCGAGTGCTAAGTACTAGGTACTTGACTTGATGATTAAGATTGAGAGCTGAGGGGGGACTAATGCAATTTTTTTTTGCTTTATGCCGGTTTTTTTGGTATTGTCCGCCCAATAATGCTGTTAAATCCTGCGGCGGTCTTCCGCGGGTGCATCAATGAGCGAGTTGATTGGCGGGACAGACATGTCCGCGTTTTGTGAGCCGCTTCAGAGAGCATCCTGGGGCGTGCCTTGGGCAGTAAAAATAAAACCTTTAGGAGGTAATTCTGTGAGTACTGCACCCACTCCATCGCCGGCGGCTTCCGGCGGACTTGAACCGAATATTGCCGGTCTCTTGTGCTACTCGCCGGTAGGCTTGATTTGTGACATCATCTGGCTGGTCGCCGAGCCCTACAAAAACAACAAGTTCATCCGCTTTCACGCGTTTCAGTCGCTGTTTTTGTGCGGCGCGCTGTTTGTCCTCTTCATTGCCCTCTGGATTCTAGGCTTCATCCTGGGAATGATTGCGGGACCTCTTGCTTTGATCATATTTCCCATTAATATCATTCTCTTTTTTGGTGAAATTGGTTTGTTTATCTTCATGATGATCAAAGCTTATGGCAACAACAAGACCCAGTTGCCAATCATTGGCGCCATGGCTGCAAAGCAAGCGGGTTTATAATTCACCCCATCCCATTGGGAAAAGCGGGAGCACCTTGCTCCCGCTTTTTGCTTTTTCGTCGGGTCGTGGATCTCGATCATTTGACGCAATATCCTTGAAATCGCAAGCCAAGAGCTAAAAGCTAGCGGCTAAGACCTGGACAAGAGTTGGTTTTCCACTTGACATCCATCCCCTCTCAATGAGATTCCTATTAGCTTTTGTATTTGAGAGGAACCTGAGTGAGAGTTCGGGTCTTTTACCACGACCGCTGTTTTGACGGCGCTGCTTCTGCCGCGCTGTTTGCGCGCTTTTACCGTGAGCGCGTGCGTGATGGCGCTGAATTTGTCTTCACCGGCCTGGTGCACCGCGCCGGCGCGCTGTTTGATGAATCCAAGTTTGATGGCGACGAAAACGCGATTGTGGACTTCAAATATTCCACCTCGCCCAAGATCACTTGGTGGTTTGACCATCACCAGAGCGCTTTCCTGACCCCGGAAGATGCCGCCCACTTCGAGCAGCAGCCCAGCAGCCGCAAGTTTTACGATCCTGACTACAAATCATGCACCAAGCTGATTGCCACCATTGGCGAGAAGCGCTTCGGCTTCAACGTGGAACCGGTAAAAGAATTAGTGGCGTGGGCAGACATCATTGACGGAGCGCAATTTGCCAGCGTCAATGCCGCCGTGGAAATGCGCGAACCCGCCATGAAGCTCACCATGGTCATCGAGTCTAATCAGGACCCACAGTTCGCCAGCCGGCTGATTCCTTTGCTCGCCGATCGCTCCCTGGACCAGATCATTGAAGAACCGTTCGTTGCCGAGCGCATACCGCCATTGATGGAGCGCCACCAGAAGTCCATCGAAATCCTGCGCCAGCGCACAGAGTGCAAAGAGGGCACAATCTTCTTCGATATCACTGATCAAGACCTGGAAGGCTATAACAAGTTTGTCCCCTACTATTTGCATCCCGACTGCATTTACAGTGTGGGCCTGAGCAAGAGCAGCTTCCGCACCAAGGTCGCTGTCGGCTCCAATCCCTGGGCCCATGCGGAAAACATGGTAAACCTGGCCGAGATCTGCGAACGCTATGGCGGCGGCGGCCATGCCCGCGTGGGCGCAATTTCTTTCGAGCCCAACCAGTTCGAGCGCGCCCGCAGCGCCGCACGTGAAATCGTGCAGGAACTTCGCGCCAGCCAGACGGGAAAATCCTGATCCTTTCAGGCGCGAAACCTGAAACTGAGAATGCTTTCCTATCAATTCAATCCGTGGTATAGATAAACACTCGCTTTTCCCGGCAGTATAGGTGCAGCGCCAGCCTTAGGGCTGATTCCGGTAGTCTTTGCAAGGAGGAACATCGGTGTTTTGTCCTAATTGTGGTGCCAGCAACTCTGATACAGCGACCGTTTGCTCGCAGTGTAATCAGCCGATTCCACAGTTCTCATCTACTCCAGCACCTCCGCAGCCGCAACCGCCTGCCGCAGCAGCACCTGTCGTGCCAGCCGTACCCGGCGTACCCGCACCCCGACTCGCTGAGGTCCCCAACTATCTTGTCCAATCCATTGTCATGACGGTCGTGACCCTGCTGTGCTGCAATATTTTGGCGCTGCCTTTTGCCATCATCGGGTTGGTGTATTCCACCCAGGTCAACAGCAAGCTGGGTATGAACGACATCGCGGGAGCGCAAGCTGCCGCCAAGAATGCCAAGCTGTTTGACTGGATTTCTCTCGGCGTGCTGGTCGGAAGCATGCTGATCTATTTCTTGCTTATGTTCCTGGGCGTGTTGGGAAGCATTTGGGGACAGCGTTGATGGAAGCCTTCCCCGGCCTGGAGGATGTGCACAATTCCAGGCTGCGGAACTCCATATTCTGCGGAGGGGCGGCATTGTTGGCGGCTGGCGCCGCCGTGGTCTACCACTGGAACCCGGAGACCGCAGGTTTCTTTCCTGTTTGTCCCATTTATGCCCTCACCGGATACTACTGCCCAGGCTGCGGCATGACCCGCGCACTCCACCAGCTCGCGCACGGGCATGTCACTGCTGCTCTCAGCTATAACCCGCTGCTGGTCGTGAGCATGCCGTTGATCATCTATTGGGTCGCTTCGCAGATCTTTCTGGTCTTAAGCGGGCGGACTCTCCCCCACAGTCGAGTTCCCGATAAGTTCCGGTGGACGGCACTGGCCGGAGTAGTTGTTTTTGGTGTGGTACGTAACATCCCTCACTATCCGTTTACGCTGCTCGCACCACGCTAGGCGTTCTAAGCAGTTTCAATGTTGGTGTACTCCCTCTCTTTCGGGCGCTCCGCTTCGCTACGCGCCAGCCTGCGGCAGCAAGGAGTTGGTTCTCATTCAAACCTTTTTGGCACGACTGAAAGTCGTGCCCTGATACAAAGCGAATGCCTGATACAACCAGAAATGGAATTGTTCAAGGATCCATGAGGAGCGGAAGCAGAAAATTTCGGCGCAATAGGGATTCCTCCACTTCGTGTCGGAATGACAAGAAAATAGATTTTTTTCGCAGACTCTGAAGTCATGCCCTGACACGTGATCTCGCCGAAAGGTACAGCCACGCTGGAAATGCTCTAAAAGCCCTTTTTCTCAATCACCCGCGCGCTCAACATGACGCCGGGGCGGTTATCGTGCAGCTTGAGAGGAAAGAGAATCACGTTCCACACCCAGCGTGGATTCTTCTTAGGTAAAAGTGGAAAGCCGCGGAAGCTGCGGTCGATATAGGTTTCCCTCGTATCGGCGACGGTGCGAACGTTTTCCACCCATTCCGAACTCATCTCAGGAAATTCCTTGAAGAGGTTCTTGCCGGGAAACCACTGCCGTTTCTTGTCAAAAAGGGCAGCGCAGGTGTCATTCACGTACTGCCAGTTACCCTCGCGGTCCATGATTTCGAGCACCACGTCGTCGCCCATGGCCCGGGCATCGACCACTACCGGCTTTCCGCTCTTTTTGGCCTCAAAGGAGCGCAGGGCCGCCAGCATGTCGTCCACGGAGCTGTAGCCTTTCAGCAGGTGCATGTCTTCCACGCCGCCGAATTTGCGCTCCAGGGTGGCGGACAAGATGATAATGGGCACTTCGGGACGCGTCTGGCGCAGTTTCTCCGCAACATCGGTTCCGAATTTGCCCGCGCCCAGATGATAGTCGAGCACCGCGATATCAATTTCTTTGAGCTGTTTTTCCGCGGCTTCGATGGAAGAGGCGGTCAGAACCTCATAACCGTTTTTACGCAGAATGGTGGCGCGAAGCAGCAGGTTTTCTTCCCGGTCATCGAGCAAAAGCACCCGGATGGGGCCTTTGCCTTCGCTCTTGCGCTGAATGGTGGCGGTCTTTTCGTCGCTCATAAAAGCCTTGCCAAAAATCGGGTAGTGTTACAGTTTGGAATTCATCCCAAGGAAGTGTGGGCAAGATGCCCACACGACAGCCGGCGGGATGCCGGCGCTACGTCAAGTTATGAAACAGCTTCTAATCATCTTTCACTCTAGTCGAATTCTTGTTGCGCACCGCCTTGGCTAGCTCCGGCAAGCGGTTAAACAGAGCGATGCTGCGCAGCCACTGTTTGTTTTCGATTGCGGGAGAGCCGCTCATGACCTTGCCTGCGGGAACGTCTCCCAGGATGCCGCTCTGCGCGGTCACCACGACGCCATCACCGATACGGCAGTGCCCAGAAGAGGCCGCCTGCCCGGCAAAAACAGCATTGTTGCCTACTTCGGTAGAACCTGCCAAGCCCGCCTGCGCGCACAGCAGGGTGTTCCTGCCGACCTTGGATCCGTGCCCCACTTGCGCCAGGTTATCAATCTTGGCGCCGTGCTGGATGCGGGTCTCGCCGATGCTGGCGCGGTCCACACAGGCATTGGCCTGGACCTCGACCGCATCTTCAAGGATTGCCGGGCCGGATTGAACAATCTTGTGCCATTCGCCGGTATTGTCGCGCGCGAATCCGAAGCCGTCCGCGCCAATGATGGCACCATTCTGCAAAACCACGTTATCACCTACACGGCAGTGCTCGCGCACCACAGCGTGGGCATGGGCAAGAAAACTGCTGCCAATGCGCACGCCGGGATAAATCACGACATGCGGCAAAATCACGCAATCATCCCCAATCTGCACATCTTCGTAGATCACCACATAAGCGCCGACCGAGGCATTCTTCCCCAGCCGTGCTGAAGGATGTATGACCGCGCTGCGATGGATTCCCGGCGCATAGCGGGGTGGCTGATAAAAGAGTTCGATGGCCTGGGCGAATGCCAGATAAGGGTTCTTTGTCCTTAGCGTGGGAACGCTCAGAGCAGGGAAGCCGTCAGCAACAATCAGGGCTGAGGCGAGAGTGCTCTTTGCCGCCGGAGCATACTTGGGATTGGAGACGAAGGTGATATGCCCCTTCTGGGCCTCTTCGATGCCAGCCACGCCGGTAATTTCAACCTCTCCGGAGCCTTCCAAGCGGGCGTTCAGCGCTGCGGCAATCTGATTGAGTTTCATACTTGCGGTACTACTCCGAAGAAGACCTGATTTTAACGTGAGCGGCTGGGTGCGCGCTGCGAAATTTTGAAAATGCAGCAGAAAAACTGAAGCACCATTATTCGGAAAACATAGGTACCTGGGCTTCGGCGGGTTGGGTCTTCCGCCGCCGGGCCTGGGGGCCACCGATAACGGCAAGCACGGCGAGCGACTCCAGCGCCTGCTTGGGAACATAGATTCGTTGCGTATTCGAGCGGGTATCGGGAGGTATGATCAGAAAGCCATCAGCGCTCAATTGCGTCAGTTCATTGGGCATCATGCCTTCGATGACTTCCCCATCCTGAAATCGCAACCGCACCCACAAACCTTCGCTGCGTGGACGGGCGGCAAAGGTCTTGCGATTCAGCGACTCGGAGTCATTGAAATCCCTGACGAAATAGACCCCTTTGATCTCATGCAGGTCAATGAATACCAACTTGCCGCTGGTATTCAGCAGCTCCAGCTTGCCTTCATTGACAAAGCTTGAGGGCGAGACGTACCCCTGCACTGCATCACGATCAAGCTTGCGCACGATCACTTTTTTGTGGGTCGAAGGCATGGTAGGTACTGGCGCTTACCCCAATCTATTGTATTCCCGCTATTCTCGCATTTTTGCCGTTTTTTCGTTTTCGGAGACCCTAGTAGCCAAGAGATTAACGTTTATGGTATGTTAAGCGGTTTGTTCAGGTCATTCGTGCCGTTATTACCAGCCGTATAAGTCTATTATCATGAGTAATTTACAGAAAGAAAGTAGCTTCCGCCTCATGTGGAAAACAGGAGCGCTCGTCCCCGCCAATGGCTGATTACATTTACATGATGGAAAGCCGGCTCACGCCGGAACAACAGAAGGCAGTGGCGGTGATTGCGGAAGCAGCCCGCGCACATGAGATGAATATTTTCCTCACCGGAGGAGCGGTCCGCGACATAATCAGTGGTTTTCCCATTCGCGACGTGGACCTGACGGTGGAAGGTAACCCGTTCAAGCTGCAGAAAGAGCTGGAAAAGGCGGGCGGCGCCATTCAGGATGCCGACGAGGATTACCGCGAACTGTATCTTTCTTTCCCCGGCAGCGCGCGTATCAGCATTAATATGGCGCGGCGGGAGTCTTATCCCAAGCCCGGGCGTCCACCGGAGATTGCCACAGCTTCCATCATGGATGACCTGCGACGGCGCGATTTCACCATCAACGCCATCGCGCTCTCCTTGAATTCCGGTTCCCGAGGCTTGCTCCTCGACCCCAGCAACGGCGTGGCCGATATCGAGGCCAAGCTGCTGCGGGTCTTGCATAACTATTCGTTTCTGGAAGATCCATCGCGGCTTATTCGCGCTACCCGCTTCGTGGCGCGTTTCCACTGGAACATGGAAGAACGCACACAGGCCCGCTACGCAGCCGCAGTGGAGAACAACTACATCGAACACTTGCATAACGAGCGGGTTATTGGCCAGGAAAGCGAACAACTGGCTTATGAAGATGAACCTTTGCCCATCATGAAGGCCCTGGAAAAAGAGGGCTGGTTGAAGGTGTTGCATCCGCACTGGAGCGTAGCCAAGGTAGACGTCGCAGGGCTGACGCAACTCTTGAAGACCCGGCAGCAGATGGCGGAACTGGGATATTCGGCAAACATCGCCCCGGCCGTCATGTATTTCATCACCGCGAGGCTGAACGAACGCGAGACCAACGAGTTGCAGAAGCACATTTTGCATAAGGGATTGGTCAAATCCTGGCAAAACCTGGAATCGGACGCGAAAGAACTGGCCCATCGCCTTAGCGGGAAAGAAGGGGCCACACCTTCGCGCGCATGGCACCTGCTCGCCGCCAGCCGTCCGGAGATCATCATCTTTCTGGAGACCACCTCGCGGCAGCAATCGGTTGTACACAAGATCCGCAACTATCTGGGAAAGTGGCGGCAGGTGAAGCAACGCTTCCCCTTGCCGGAGATGACAGAGATGCGGATTACCCCCGATCTGCCGATTTACCTGAAGCTGGTGGACGATATGTTCTTCCTGATGCTGGATGGCAAACTGCGCAACAGCACGGAGATCAGAAAGTTCCTCAGGCCTTATGAGCCACCACCGCCACCGCCACCGCCGCCGCCACCAGTGAAGCGCGGACGGGGCGCAAAGGCAGAAGCACCGCCCGCAGCGGCCACGCCAGCACCAGCGGCGGTGCCTGCGCCAAAGGGTAAGGGACGAAAAAAGAAGGGAATCGAGCCACCGGTTCCGGTGGCTGCGTCGGCCCAACCGCTGGGCAAACCTCCTGCGCATGGCAAACAAGCTGCTCCTGCGCAAGCCGCGAACCCAGCACCAGTGCCAGCGGGGAATAGTAAAAAAGCTGCAGCCCCGCTTCCAGCGGTGAAAGACCAGAAAACGCACCCGCCCGTTGAAGTGTCGAAAGTCAAACCGGCGGAGAAGCCGAAAGCGAAGCCTGCGTCTGCGAGCAAAAAACCGGCCAAAGCCGCGCCCAAGGGGGGAAAGCCCAAGAAGAAGAAAAAGCGTTAGAAGCAGCGGGGAATTGTAAATTTCTTGCGGCTCTCGGCACGAGTAAATCTGGATTATTCATCACATTTATTTCAAAACGTCGATGTCATTGTGCATCGACGATTTTGGATTGGATTAGACTTCCACGAACTCCTCGGGACAGCACAATGTCGTAGAAGATGAATCCTCCTTCGGTGCCGCCCTCCAGGGCTCGAACTCTGTTTCCACCTTCCCCACCGCTTCGCGGTGGGCTAACCGCTGGCCGCGCTGCTGGTATGCCATCTTGCCGTCGTTATCGCACACCTCATGAATAATCCAGCTAAAATCGTACCTTGAAAAACGTCTTCAAACTTGCAATTCGAAAACGGGCTGTTCTGGTTGCACAATTTTGCGGCATGGCTCTTCTTACAACTCCTCGCTACAATGAAAAGTCGTTACAATGAAATTAAAGCCACATGCCTGATTTTGTTCACCTGCATTTACACACGGATTATTCGCTGCTTGATGGCGCCTGCGATGTCGAGAAGCTGGTCAAGCGCGCCAAGGCGCTCAACATGCCGGCGGTGGCCATCACTGACCACGGAAATATCTTTGGGGCCGCGGCATTTTACAACGCAGCACAAGCCGAGGGCGTCAAGCCAATCATCGGGTGTGAACTCTACGTCTGCAAGAAAGATGACCATCGCGCTCCGCCGGAAGGCGATACCTACAACCACCTTTGTATTCTGGCCGAGACCGACGAGGGCTACCGCAACCTGGTTAAGATCACCTCAGAAGCCTCATTGCATGGCTTCTATTACAAGCCGCGCATCAGCAAAAAATTTCTTGCCGAGCATTCCAAGGGGTTGATTGGCCTCTCGGGATGCCTGAAAGGCGAGGTGGCAGAGTTTCTGACCGAAGGGAAATATGATGCGGCCCGCAGCGCCGCTGGATTTTACCGGGAAGTATTCGGAAAAGAAAACTTCTTCCTCGAGATCCAAGACCAGGGCCTGGAGATGGAGCACCGCATTCACAACGATCTCTTTCGCCTGGAGAAAGAGACCGGCATTCCCATGCTGGCGACCAATGACAGCCATTATCTCTGCGAAGATGACGCCCAGGCTCACGACGTTCTGATCTGCGTGCAGACGGGTAAGACGGTGCAGGATACCAACCGCCTCAAGTTCCACGGCAATCAATTTTTCGTGAAGTCGGCAGAAGAGATGCAGCGCGTGTTCAAAGATGCCCCTGACGTGCTCTCGCGGACCATGGGCATCGCCGAGCGCTGTAACGTGAAGCTAGGCAAGGTCAAGAACCCGTTTCCTTTCTTTGAAGTTCCCAACGGATACACTCTGGACAGTTATTTTGAGCACGTGACGCGCGAGGGCTTTGCGCGGCGGTTGAATCTGCTACGCGAGCAGGGGCGCGGCGGGCGCCTAAAAAATTCGATCTCTACTTACGAGCAGCGGCTTACGCAAGAGTTGGCCATCATCCAACAGATGAGGTTTTCCGGCTATTTCCTTATCGTGTGGGATTTTGTTCGCTACGCCAAAGAGCGGCGATTACGGACATTGATCCGCTGCAGAACGAGCTGCTCTTCGAGCGCTTCCTCAACCCGGAGCGCGTTTCCATGCCCGATATCGACATCGACTTCTGCATGAACCGGCGGGGAGAGGTCATTGATTACGTGACGCAGAAGTACGGGCGGGAGCAGGTGGCGCAGATCATCACGTTTGGCACCATGGCGGCCAAGGCGGCCATTAAAGACGTGGGCCGGGCGATGGACATCCCCTACAACGAAGTTGACCGCATCGCCAAGATGGTGCCGACCACCCTGAATATCACGCTCGAAGCGGCACTCAAAGATTCGCCGCCTTTGCAGGCAGCTTATGAAAATGAGCCGCAGGTAAGGGAACTGCTGGATACGGCCCAGAAGCTCGAAGGATTGGTCCGCAATGCCGGTGTGCACGCCGCCGGTGTGGTGATTGCGCCCGAGCCCCTGACGAATCTGGTACCACTGCACCGCACCAAGAACGAAGAAATCGTCACCGCCTTCGATATGAAGGCCATTGAGAAGATGGGCCTGCTAAAGATGGATTTCCTCGGGCTCACCACACTCACCATCGTGGACGACGCGCTAAAGCTGATCATCCAGCGCGAGGGGAAGCCGGTAGACCTGAATCAAATTCCGCTGGATGATCCTGCGACCTACGAAAAAGTTTTTCACACCGGATTAACGTCCGGAGTCTTCCAGTTTGAATCACACGGCATGCGCGACGTTCTACGGCGTTATAAACCGAGCATGGTGGAGGACCTCACCGCTTTGAATGCGCTCTACCGGCCTGGTCCCATCCAGGGCGGCATGATCGACGACTTTATCGAGCGCAAGCATGGCCGCAGAAAAATCGAATATGAGCTGCCCGAGCTGGAAGCGATCCTGAAAGAAACCCTGGGCGTGATTGTTTACCAAGAGCAGGTCATGCAGATTGCCAACCGGCTTGCCGGCTATTCGCTAGGCGAAGCCGACCTGCTACGGCGCGCCATGGGCAAGAAAAATGCGGATGAAATGGCGGCGCAACGCGAGCGCTTTGTCAAAGGCGCGCTGGAGCGCAGCTTCCCCGAGAAGAAAGTAGTCCACATCTTCGACCTGATGGAGCAATTCGCCGGATACGGTTTCAATAAGTCGCATTCAGCGGCTTATGCGCTGCTGGCCTATCACACCGCGTGGCTGAAGACGCACTATCCGGTGGAATTCATGGCCGCGCTGCTGACTTCGCAGGTAGGCAGCACCGACAGCGTGGTGAAGTACATCAACGAATGCCGCGAGATGGGCATACCCGTGGAAGCGCCCGATATCAACGTCAGCGACGCCTATTTCACGCCCCACGAAAATGCTATCCGCTTTGGGCTAGCAGCGGTGAAGAACGTGGGGCAGAACGCGATTGATTCCATTGTTACCGCGCGCAAGGAGGCGGGCAAATTCGACACCATCTTTGAATTCTGTGAAAAAGTAGATCTGCGTCTGCTCAACAAGCGCGTGCTGGAATCGCTGATTAAAGCAG
>QIAW01000202.1:2443-5873 GCA_003225655.1 Acidobacteriota bacterium | reverse complement strand
CACTTGCCTGATCTGCCGGACTGGGACGAGCACCAGCGGCTGGCGGCGGAAAAAGAAGTGCTGGGGTTCTTTATCACCGGACATCCGCTGGAAAAGTACAAATCAAAGCTGGAAGATTTCCATGCGCTGGATACCGAGGCTATCACTTCGCTCAAACAATCTACGGGCAAAGATGAGATTTATGCTGGCGGAATCATTGCCAACCTTCGCGTGTTGAAATCCAAAAAGGGAGACCTCTATGCGCAAGGCATGCTGGAAGATATGGCGGGCGCGGTGGATATCCTGGTGTTTCCCGAAGCCTATCGCCGGCTGCAGGACAAGGTGAAACTCGAAGTTCCGGTGCTGGTGCGCGGCGGAGTCCGCGTGGAGGAAGGTTCTAATCCCAAGTTGACCGTCGGTGATATCACACCGCTGGAGCAGGCACAGCCCAAGCTACCACGATCGTTACGCATTCGCATTCCGTTGGAAAGCGCGAGCCCTGGGACCATCGACGCGTTGCATTCGCTCTGCGTGGAGAAGCGCGGGGACGCCAAGATATTGTTCGACGTGGAACGCGCGGGCGATTTTATGGTGGTGATGGAACCCGGTGGCTACAATGTCCTTCCTGACCGCGTGTTTATGAACCGTGTGGAAGAGCTGCTGGGCCGCGGCGCAGTGCGCATCATTGACTAGAACCTATCCGGCTCTATTGACATTGTTGAAATACTCTTTAAAAACGGGAGAGTTAGAAATCCCAAGCGGTCCAATTGAAGCGGCGGGTGGTTCCAATCTCCACCGGAGGTCCTTCGCCTGCGGCTCAGGATGACAGCTTATGATTTACACACCCACACCGCCACACCATCCAGAGATGGCTTCCGCCATAGGTTTATTGATATGCTTTTACAAATAACGACGGAACGATCTATTCCTGAAAAGCCTTTTTAAACCACGAGAACCGATTTGGAAACTTCCGCCAAGACACAGCGCGAGCTAGAAAATATCGAACGGCAGATTGAGCAGTTGCAATCGGCCGCCGGTGATAACCAGGAGGCGCACGCCCGCCTGCAGCGCCTGCACGAACTGGTGAATACGCTGCGCCAGCAGCTCCATTCGCAGATGGATGCCTGGCAGAAGACCGAGTTGGCGCGCCACGCGCAACGTCCGTATACGCTCGATTACATCGAACGCATTTTCACCGACTGGAGCGAGATCCACGGCGACCGCTTTTTCGGCGACGATCCCGCTCTCATCTGCGGTATGGCGCGTTTTCAGGGAGAAGAAGTCGCGGTGCTCGGCCATCAGAAGGGCCGCGACATCAAGTCAAGGGTTTACCGCAATTTTGGACAAGCTAATCCAGAAGGCTACCGCAAGTCTTTGCGGGTCATGAAAATGGCGGAGAAGTTCAAGCGTCCCATCTTTACGTTTGTGGATACGCCGGGAGCTTATCCCGGATTGGGCGCTGAGGAGCGCGGACAGGCGGAGGCCATTGCCCGCAGCCTGCGCGAGATGGCGCGGCTGCAGGTCCCCATCATTACTACCATCACCGGCGAGGGCGGAAGCGGTGGTGCACTCGCGATCGCCGTTGCTGACCGCATCCTGATGCTGGAGAACACCGTCTATTCCGTGATTTCGCCCGAGGGTTGCGCTTCCATCATGTGGCGCGATTCCACTAAGCGCCATATTGCCGCGCAGGCGTTGCGCATCACCCCCAAAGACCTGATGCAGCTCGGCTGCGTCGATGAGATCGTCCCTGAGCCTGCGGGTGGGGCCCACACCGACCATGATGCGGCCGCAAAGCTTGTGCTCCAGGCGCTGCAAAAGCATTTTGACGAATTGAAAAAACTGCCTGCCCAGCAGCTTGTGGAAAGCCGCTATAAGAAATTCCGTAAAATGGCCCAGTTCTTCTCGGAAGATTGATTTGGATCAGCCGTGAACCAAGGTGTCTGTCAGGCCTACTCACTAAGGTTACTATTCCTCAATTGAACCAAAGCGTTATACTTGGAGTTGAGCTAAAGGGCAAGGGGCAACACCCATCGCCGGCCAGCGATTTGTTTGTGTTGAGTGTCTTCGCGCGGTCCATCTCCCCGATTGCTGCTGGAAATTTGCCTTTCAGCGCAAAATAGCGCCCGTCGGCTGCGCTTATTTGGAAGGTTCGAGTTATACGACGTATAATCAACAGTTTGCTCAAAATTACATTCGAGATTGAAGGAAATTTTTTCCAATGGCAACCAGTGATGTAGGTGTGCAGGAAGCGGCCTCGCCGCACCCTACCGAACCAAAGCAAATAGTCAATGATCTGAGCATCCAAGTAGCAACCGTCAACGGCTCCGGTTCGCAATCCGCCAATTCCGTGCTGTTGCGCACCATCTTCCAGATGGGCGTTCCTGTTTCAGGCAAGAACCTTTTTCCTTCCAATATTGCCGGATTGCCGACGTGGTATACCATCCGCGCCAACAAGAGCGGCTACATCGCCCGCAAAAAAGAGATCGATTTTCTTATCGCCATGAACCCGGAGACGGCGCGGGAAGACGTTCTGTCGCTGGCTCCCGGCGCCGCGGTGCTCTTCGACGATCCATTGCAGCTCAATAAGCTCCGCGACGACCTGACCTTTTATGCCGTTCCGTATGACAAGCTGGTGGCGGCGGTTTGTCCTGAGGCCAAGCTGCGCAAGCTGGTCAAGAACATGATCTACGTGGGTGTGGCCGCCCAGTTGCTTGGATTGGACATGCAGGAGGTGGAAAAGGCCGTCCGCAAGCAATTCAAGAAGAAGCAGAAGGCCGCTGACCTGAACCTGAACGCGGTGAAAGCAGGGTTCGACTACGCGGCAACTACGCTGACAAAACTTGATCCTTATTACATTCAGCCCTCAAACCAGACGCAGGGCAAGATCATCATTGACGGCAACGCGGCGGCGGCGCTGGGATGCATGTTTGCCGGGGTCAGCGTTGTCACCTGGTATCCGATCACGCCGTCCTCTTCTCTGGTCGAGCAACTGATTGATTACATGAAGCGCTTCCGTATTGGTCCTGACGGTAAGGCAACATTTGCCATCGTGCAGGCGGAAGACGAGCTGGCAGCCGTTGGCATGGTGCTGGGCGCGGGCTGGGCCGGAGCGCGGGCCATGACCTCGACTTCGGGACCCGGAATCTCGTTGATGTCGGAGTTTGCAGGTTTCGGTTATTACACTGAAATTCCCGGCGTCATCTTCGATGTGCAACGCGTAGGGCCATCCACAGGATTGCCCACGCGCACGGCGCAAGGTGATGTGCTGGCCACCGCAGTGCTCTCGCACGGAGACACCAAGCACATCCTGCTTTTCCCCAGCAGTGTGGAAGAGTGCTTCACCCTGGCGATGGAGGCTTTCGACCTGGCAGAGCAGTTCCAGACGCCGGTCTTCGTGCTGACCGATCTGGACTTAGGAATGAACAACTGGATGAGCGATGCCTTCCAT
>QIAW01000202.1:0-2380 GCA_003225655.1 Acidobacteriota bacterium | reverse complement strand
TGGCGACGGCATTCCCTATCGCACGCTGCCAGGGACCGACCATCCTGCGGCGGCTTATTTCACGCGCGGCAGTGGACACAACGAAAAAGCCCAGTACAGCGAACGTCCAGACGATTATCAGAACAACCTCGACCGCCTGAACCGCAAGTTCGAGACCGCGCGCAATTTTGTCCCCAAGCCGGTCAAAGTGATAGAGGGCGCCTCGGAAGCCGGCATCATCGCCTATGGCACCACGCACTGGGCCATCGAAGAGAGCCTCGACCAGATGCGCAACGAATTCAAGCTCAAGGCTGATTACTTGCGGGTGAGGGCGTATCCGTTCACGCGCGAAGTAATTGAGTTCATCGAGAAGCACAAACGTATTTATATCGTCGAGCAAAACCGTGATGCGCAGCTCGCCAGCCTGCTTAAGATGGAGCTGCCGGCAGAACAAGCCGCCAAGCTGCACAGCGTGCTGCACTACAACCACGTAACATGGCGACAACTCCTTCTGCTCCACAACAAAAGACCAATCGCATCGGCCTGACGGTGCTCGATTACAAGGGAGGCAAGACCACGCTGTGCGCCGGCTGCGGCCACAACGTTATCTCCGAGCGCATCATTGATGCCATGTACGAGATGGGCGTCAACCCCCAGGGTGTCATCAAGATGTCGGGCATTGGGTGTTCGTCGAAGACGCCGGCATATTTCATGAGCCACTCGCACAGCTTCAACAGCGTGCATGGACGCATGCCGTCGGTGACCACCGGGGCGGTGCTGGCGAACCACGCAATGCTGGCCATCGGCGTCAGCGGCGACGGCGATACCGCTTCCATCGGCATGGGGCAGTTTATCCACCTGATGCGGCGCAATCTGCCGGTGATTTATATCATCGAAGACAACGGCGTCTACGGGCTCACCAAAGGACAGTTCTCGGCCACCGCCGACATTGGTTCAAAGCTCAAGACCGGTGTGATCAACGATCTGCCCGCGCTGGATATCTGCGCGCTGGCCATTCAATCAGGCGCAACCTTCGTGGGGCGCTCATTCTCGGGCGACAAGCGCCAGCTCACCGCCATGCTGAAGGCCGCCATCGCCCATCGCGGAACGGTGATGCTCGATATCGTCTCGCCCTGCGTGACATTTAACGACCATGAAGGCTCGACCAAGTCTTATCAATATATGAAGGAGCACGACGAGCCTATCCATGAGGTCAGCTTCGTGCCCCACTTCGAGAATATCGATGTGGAATACGACCCGGGCACAACCACCGACGTCACCATGCACGATGGGTCCCATCTGCGGCTGCGCAAGCTGCACGAGGATTATGACCCGTCAGACCGGATCGGGGCGGTGCATGCTCTCATGGAGTCGCATGCCAAGGGTGAAGTCCTTACCGGCGTCTTCTACCTCGACACCAAGAAACCCAGCTTTATTGACCTGCTGAACCTGACTGAGAACCCGCTGGCGACTCTCGGAGTGAAGGAGTTGCGTCCGCCGAAGGAAGCGCTGCAGGAAGTGATGGAAGAGCTGCGCTAGAAACAGCTCCAAGCTCGGCAGCTCTCAGCTCCAAGATTCCAGCGGCACGGCAAAGTTGCAGAGTCTTGGCAGAAATGTGTGGCACAGTCGTCCCCGGCTGTGCCTTAGTTTTCAGCGAAGTCACAGTAGACTGCACATCTGGCCGGCTTTTCAGCTTTCGTTGATTAACCGCGGAGCGCTGAGATGCGGAGAAAAGCAAAAAACTTTCGCCGCAGGCTCACGAGGATTATTTTTGGACTTCAGCCCTGGCTTCTGGGCTTCACTCGGCATCTTCCAGGCTTATGCATTCCTCATGTTCACCGGAGTGCTCAGGGTTGCTGCCCGGCTCGGGAAAGTCTGAATCCGAATCTTTAATCAGGCGGTTTTTCGTGCGGTGCCCAAGCTGGCCAGACATTGAGGAGTTACCGAACTGAGAGCGGTCTTCGGGCTCCATCGCGCCTTTACTGAGATCGTTGTCGTGCGGATATCCGTGCATAGCCAGCCTTGTGTTAGCCGCCTACATTACTCCTAAAGGCAGCGAATTGCTAATACTTCTTGTCCGGTGAGTTTGCACATCGCTCTGCGATTTGGAGGCCGGGACGCCCCCACGACAGCCGGCGAGACACCGGCGCTACATTCTGGGTTACAATCGTGCTTTCCATGAGCAGCCACAGCACGCCGGGTCCTCTTTTTCGTCCCTTTGAGAAGCTGGTCCGCATCACCGTCAAGGGCAAAGAGTTTGAGATTCCAGAAAATAACATGCTGTTGCGTGGCTTCCAGTATTTAGCGGCAGAAAATATCTCCTACGGCAAATTCTGCTGGAACGAGGAGTGCCAGTACTGCCGCGTCACCTACGACACCGGCGCGGGCACCCAGAGCCGCC
>QIAW01000195.1 GCA_003225655.1 Acidobacteriota bacterium | reverse complement strand
CGCGCGAAGCTCGCGCTTCGTGCTCACTCTTCCCGGACTTCCGTGTTAGAGCCGAGTAGCTGGCTTGCAAGTTGCCTTGCTGACTTGCCTACGTGAGGAGGCTCCGCAACGCCTGCTTCCGCCCCTGCAAAAAGCGAAAAGCCGCAAGCAGGCCTGTGCTTCGCGGCTCTTCCATCCTGGTTGCCGGTGTTTTTCGGCAATGAGGTTGTTCTCGTCTTTCT
>QIAW01000196.1 GCA_003225655.1 Acidobacteriota bacterium | reverse complement strand
CCAGTCACTGGGAGTCCTGGCCATTCCCAATACGGGAAGCACATCAAACTTTACCGATACCGCTGCCCTGGTCACAGCGAACCTCGCTCCAGGCAGTCATGGGATCATGGTCCGCAACGTGACGGGTTCGTTTGTCTTGAATCAGATCAAGGTACAGGCGGTCACATTGACCGGCAGCACGACCACGATAAGCTCCAATAACAATCCTTCGACCGCAGGACAGGCGGTCACCTTCACCGCCTCGGTCACGCCGGCAAACGTGACGGGCACAGTGCAATTCAAGGACGGAAACACCAACCTGGGCGCGCCCATTGCGTCGAGCAACGGTACAGCCACGCTGACGACATCAGCGCTGAGTGTGGCCACGCACGCGATTACCGCCAGTTATAGCGGTGACGGTGGTTTTCTTCCCAGCTCCTCCGCGGCGCTCTCGCAGGTAGTCATTGCGGCAGGCCCGATCTCTACTTCTACTGCCCTGACATTGAATCCATCCAAGATGATCTTCTTCCACCAGCGGGCCCCCTGGAGCTTGACCGTGGCGGTTAGCGCAACCAGCACTCCGGATGGAAGTGTGGGTTTCATGGATGGAACCAGGCAGCTTGCGACCAAGACGCTGGATGGAAGCGGAACGGCATGCTACAGCGCGCCGCTGCGTCCGGGGATGCACAGTATTCATGCGGTCTACATGGGCAACAGCAATTTCAGCGGCAGCAGCTCATCCACGCAGGTGGTAAATGTGTCGCCGCGGCCGAAGCCGCGCTAGAACCTTAACTGAGGACGCAATAGCCTTGTTTTGGCTGCGGAGCCTTAAATATAAAGACAAAAAAATAGGCAACCAGTATTTTTCAACTGGTTGCCTGTAGAGTCAACGGAGGAAAAAGCTTGTTAATCGGCGCCGATACTCTGGAGCTTGCGCGAATCTTTTTCTGAGAGGCCGTCCCGGCGGATGGTCAGCCAATCGGTGCGCACCTTGTCCCATTCCTGAATCAGGAATCCCTGCGCCTTGAAGAAGTCGCGGACCCTCGTCCGGTCCCAGCCGATCAGCAATTCCAGAATAGGAACGGTGATGGCCAGCGCGTTGCTGCTGAGCACGGTCCGCCGGGCAATCTGGGCCACGTGCGAAGTATCTGAGACAGCGATGGTCAGGCCGTCACCAGCGTTCAGGTGCACAACTGATCGAGCACCGCCACCTTGCCGTACCCGGCCACCGCCCGCACAATGCGTTCAATTTCTCCCGCGCTGTCGTAAGCAAACTCCGTTCCATAGATATGGTCGGGAGGCACAATGCCTTCGAGCGCGGAGCGGATCACCTCGACGGGCGCCGCCGAGAGCACGTAGAAATCGAAGTGATAGCCAGCGATGCCCTCTTTCAGTACCCGGTACAGCAGATGAACATCTTGCTTCAACCGGATGCGCTTCCCTACTTCATGCAGGTGCTCCTTGCGCACGCGCGTGCGGAATTCGGGATCGTGCAGCAGCAGATATGCCAGCTCGGCGCCCTGCTGCACCAGGTTCAATCCGGCCATTCCTACAGCTTTACGTTCGAACTCTTCCAGCGGTATGCCCAGCATCTCGCTGAGCACGTATCCGGAATCATTGAAGCTCAGGGTCTGGTCGAAGTCACTGGCGAAAATATATTTTTTAAAGAAAGCGTCTGCCATGAGTAATTAGATTTCACCGCTGCGGAAAAGGCCAATAGAAAATAATTCTGCATAAGATTGAAAAGTCTGAATAAAGTTGAGTTGTTTTTTCTTTTTCACCCATAACAAGACTAGAGCGGCAAGATGAACAGGCGATGAATCGTCGATGAATTCTTGCTGTAGCCGGAGTATTCAACATGGTTCCTCTCGGCAAGAGCAGCCTCGCTGCAGCAGATGCGACAGGCTTTCTAAAATGGGCCAGCAATGTATTCAAGGAATCCGAGGCGGGGCAGCTAAACTGCCCCGCTCTCTTCGGGGGCAACGCATTAGAGCGTGCCGCTGCTCCCCCTACCGCCCTTCCCCAGGTAAACGGAAAGGGGGAACGGCTCTGTAAAAACTCACAAGAGCAATTGACCGGAAGGCAATGGCCGCCCATCAAAATCAACCAGCTAACGCAGTCCGCGGGCATCTGCCATTCAAAGAGGATGGTGCGGCCACGAGTGAAAGCGTTTCAGCCGGATGATGGCCTTTCAGCCAAACTTCAAGCAAAGGACAAATATTGGGCAAAATAACCTAGTTTTCGGCCCTGCTTGGGAAATCGTCTATGTCTTTTTCGGCGCGCACCTCAATAATGCGCTCGATGGCTTGGAACGGCATGTTGGCAAAGAGCAGCACTTCGACCATGCGCACGGGGCGCGTGCAGCCCCCGCAGTTCCCTTGCTCATTAATGCGTTGCGTGTGGCACTCACAAAACCCCATGGGAACTCCTGTCTTTGAGCTTCTACATATATGTGCAGAAAACAGGCGAAACATTACAGGTCGGGAAGGAGATATTTTTTGCAGGCCAGAACCGGACCGAGACAAAAAAAGTTCAAATTTCGACAAAGACACGTCTGCGCACTGTTGCTACGATTTGCCTTGTAAAGCGAGGTTTATCCTCACGTTGCATCGTGGTTGCAAACGGCGGTATGCCTGATACCGCCGTTTTGCTTTTAGGCGGAAATTGTTGCCACGGATCCCCTGAAAATTAGCTGCCAAAGCACGAAAGCAAAGAGGATTGCCGCTAAACCCGCGACCAGAAAGACTGATAGACATTCGCCAGCAACTGATTGATTCCCTCCTCATCAACTTCCTCGGTCAGCGATGAGCGTTGCTGCTGCTTCAGGCATTTCTGCTTCAACTCTTCGTACTGTTGAACGATCTGATCGAGCGAATACTCTCCATTCCGGATAGCAATCAAATGCCGCGCGTGCGGATTGGGAAATGTCATCGTGCCGTCGCGCAGCAGATCGAGCGCCTCATACATCAAGCGGATGCCGTGCATGGCGGCTTTAGTGTCGAAGCCATACTTTTCCAGCAGTTCAGGACGGAACTGCTTGCGCGCCCGCTTGCCGGTCAGGCGATCGAATTGCGCATCGGCGTAGCCGATGAACTTGCGCAAGTGCGACTGGGCCAAAAAGCTGCGACGCCGGACGGTAATATAGTCCCACCAGGGATTGACACCCAGCGCATTCTCAACAAACAGAAAATGCAGGATCGTAGGATTGCCGGCGGCGGCCAGCCGCGCAAACTTGGCCAGCGAATACATCACCAGATCAATGTCGTCGCGAGTGTTCTTGCGTGTGCTGTCAGAAGTGGACCACACGTGGTGCTCCGCGGAGCGCAGACCGAGGCGCGTCTGCGGCGGCTCGAGATAAACGGCATAGTAGTCGTGGTCGTCGCTGCCCACCGATGCGCCGTGCATCACCGAACCGCCTTCAAAGGCAAGGATGATGCTGTCGTCGGAGAATGGGTACTCCGATTGACAAACAGCACTGCAAAAACGCTCGAGCAGCGCAGGCTCAGATCTTTTTCGTAGAATTTTCGGCACTTGGAAATTGTAAATGGATGGCGAAAATGGTCTTCCCCGATTTGCCTTCTAAGCCGCAGCGGATGACTGCGAGCTGGCGGCCGGCGCCAGTTTTGCGCAAATGCGCACCACAAGGGCAAGCCACATCACCGCCGCCAGCGGGGCATAGATCAACGCGTTTCTCAAGATTCCCGCAGTAAAGACGAGGGTAAAAATCGCCCAGACGAGGTACAAGGTGAAGGTTTCGAGTTTCGGCGGACGCAATTCCGAACCGCGCAATTCAGCGTTTCTCTGCTGTACGAATGCCCTCCACGCCAGGTAGTAAATGAGAACGTAGCCCAAGGCGCCGCCAATCAAGCCCGCCAGTGCTGCTTTGGAAAGGAAGTGCGCGGGCGCGAGAGCAGCCAGGGTCACGATGCCGCCAAGATGCAGGGTGTGCGACAGCGCGAAAAGCAGAATAAGCCGGCCGCGTCTGGCGGCCATCCATGCGGTGAAGGCGGCGGGCCAGAGCTGGCTCAGCCCGGGCGCGGCGAATGCGGCAGCCAGCAGCATGGCCGAGATACGTGCGGTCACCCGCAAATAAAGCATGAGGATGGGGAAGGATGAGCGCATAGTGCTTCGTATTCCTTTGTGTCCTTTGTGGTTAAGCTTTTGTTTTGGCCGTGCGTAACTGCTCCAGCCGGCTGCAGGCATCACGCAACTCGGAGTCGGTTTTGGCGAAGCAGAAGCGCAGCAGGTTTCCCCCGGCGCCGCCGTTGTAGAACGAATCTCCGGGGACGGCAGCCACGCCGGTCTCCTTCAGCAGGTACATGGCTTTCTGTTTGCTCGTGGTTCCCGGCAGCGCGGATGCATCCGCCAGTACGTAGTACGCGCCCTGCGGGATGTTGGGCTTGAGCCCCGCAGCTTCCAATGCATGGCACAGCAGATCGCGCTTGACAGTGTACTCGGCGGTGAGCGAGTTGTAGAATTCCGGGTTCAGCTCTTCCAGGCCGGCGGCCACGCCGTGCTGGAAGGGCGAGGGCGCGCAGATATACGCGAGATCGTGGAAATAACCGATCGCGTGCGCCCAGCGGCGGTCGCAGACGGCGTATCCAATGCGCCAGCCGGTGATGCTGAAGGTCTTGGAGAATCCCGAAATGGTAATGCAACGCTCGGCCATGCCGGGCAGCGTTGCCGGGCTGATGTGCTTGCGCCCGTCGTAGAGAAAGTATTCGTAAATTTCATCGGTGAAGATAAACAGGTCGCGCTCGCGGGCAAGGGCAGTGATCCAGCCAAGCTCTTCCGCGGTAAAAACTTTGCCCGAGGGATTGGCCGGCGAGTTCACCACAATGGCGCGCGTCTTTGCGGTCATGGCCCGCTCCAACGCTGCGCGGGAAAAGCTCCAATCAGGCGGCGTAAGCGTCACGTACACCGGTACGGCGTGCATGGCCATCAGCGTGTGCACGTGGTAGCCATAGAAGGGCTCGAAGACAATGACTTCATCCGCTGGATTGAGCAGCGACAGGCAGGCACAGTAGAACGCTCCTGTCGAGCCGGCAGTAACCACGACCTCGTGTTCAGGATCGGCTTCGACTTTGTTGTAGTCGCGCATCTTGCGCGCGATGGCACGGCGCAAGTTGGCGATGCCATCGAGGCGGGTGTAGGAGTTGAAGCCGCCCTCGATGGCGGCTTCCGCCCCGCGGCGCACCGGCAGTGGGACTTCCGTATCGCAGATTCCCTGTGCCAAGTTTACGCCGCCGGCCTTTTCGCATTCGACGGACATGATGCGGATCTCTGACTGTGTAATGTGCGAGGCGAGCTGGCTAAGACGGGGCATTCAGTTATTGTAAATCGGCAGCGAAAGCGGTTCACCATATAAGGACATAAAGGAATTTAGCCACGGATTAGCACAGATCAACACCGATCTGGAAAAGAGCCGGGAGCACCTGCCGGCTTTTTACTTAATAGACTCACGAGGTCTATCCGCATCGAAGTCTGTTACATCCCTGCGCATCCAACCGAATGGGCGTGGCCCGGCAGGGGGTACAATCTTGCAAGCCAAATGCGGCGCTGAATCGGTCAATCTGACCGGAGGAGGAGATATGGCGCGTAAGTTTTATCGGGAAGTGATGGCCGCGGTCCTGTTGCTGATGGTCTCGTTGGCGACGGCGCCGGTGGTGCAAGCACAAACGCAAGCACAAGAGGCAGGCCGGCGGATCAACCAGCTTGCCCCCGACGAGCATCAGGCGATCATGGAACTGATGACGAACCTCATGCCTCGCGACAGCTTTGAAAAGAGGATGGAGCAGGTCCGGGAGCAGATGTTCGCCCAGGTGAGCGAAGTGGCGGCACAACAGAGACGGCCTCTGCCCTACGACGCCTCTGAGAGAATGCAGCGCGCCATGAAGAATGCCATCTCCTATGAAGACGTTCTGTACCTGACCGCGGAAGCCTACGTAAAACATTTCACCGCGGCCGAAATCCGCGAGATCGCCGACTTCTACAACATGCCCGTGGGACGCAAGCTGGCGCGGCTGCAACCCGAGATCATGGCCGACATCATGCCCAAGATCTCAGACACCATCAACGACCGGGTGCTCAAAGCCATGCAGCGAGAGGGGCTGACCATAAGGAGTGTTTCCAGCAACCAATAGCCCCACCCCATTTAGCCCCCACCCCCTTGCGTGCTAGGCTACACTTGTGTTGATTTGTTGTTAAGTCGTTATAAATCAATCAAGTAGGGCTGCAACTGGGCAGGCCTAGCAGGAGCGGACTGTCAGCTCTGAGCTAGCAGTTCCAAGCCGTGCTCTTCCACGGTGGCGACTTGCGTCGATTAAGAATCCTCTGTGGAGCAATATTCGGATTTGTCAAAGACCAAGCTCTTCAAAGAGTTACCGGCATTTTCGAGGCAAGACCATCAAAACCAAAGCCAGCATTCTGAATGCCGCCGGCAGGGAATGATGGCACACAACGCTTAAAGAATTAACGGAGTGATATCACGGATTAACCGAGGGCTAATACAAGCCCTGCAGAAGAACTCAATTTTTGCGCGATCTTTCGGAAGGGCACAACTTTGGCTGTGCCAGGCGTAGGACTTCGCTGTCTGCCAAAGCCACGCACTCTGCGCCCTCGCTCTCTTCCCTGCTAAACTATTTGCATGGCTGTTACGCAAGAAGACGTCCTTACGGCACTCAAAGATTGCTATGACCCTGAGATTCCGGTCAACATTGTTGATCTGGGATTGATCTATGAAGTCCGGGTTACCCCCTTGCAAACCCCAGATACGCAGGACGTGGAGGTAATCATGACTATGACCTCGCCGGGGTGTCCTTCGCACGTGATGATTGGAGACCAGGTCAAAGACCGGGTCCACAAGATGCCAGGGGTAAGAGATGTGAAA
>QIAW01000198.1:1686-5882 GCA_003225655.1 Acidobacteriota bacterium | reverse complement strand
CAGTGTTCTGAAGCAGCATGAGAATACGTTCGATGCCCAGAGACCCGCCGCATGCCGGTACTTCATTGGAAGAAAACATGCCGACCAGTTCGTCGTATCGCCCGCCCGATGCGATGCTGCTGCCAATGCCTTCGGCGGCAATTTCAAAAATGATTCCAGTGTAGTAACTGAGACCGCGCGCCACGAAAGGATCGAAAACCAACTTGCCGTGCTTCATGAGCGGCTGAACAATACCCGTCACCTGGTCGATGTCGCGCAGTGCGGCCTCGCCGCTTGGCAAGGAGACAAGTCTTTTTCTGATGTGCGCGGGGTCGGCCACGTGCGCCTCGAGGTCCCGAAGCAAGTCGTCTCGCTTATCGGCGGGAACTCCCCGCTGCAGCAGCTCCGCCGATACTCCAGCCACGCCAATCTTGTCCAGTTTGTCGATGGCGGTGGTTACGCTGGTATGGAGTTCGGTCGGGATATCGTGCATCTCCAGCAGCGCGCCCAGCACTTTTCTGGAATTCAGGCGCACAGTAAAATTGTGGACACCGGCCGCGGAGAGTGCCTCAGTCAGCACCAGAATAACCTCAGCTTCCGCGTTGACCGAGCGACTGCCTACAATATCGACATCGCACTGGTAAAACTCCCGGAAGCGCCCCTTCCCCGGCCTGTCGGCCCGCCATACCGGCCCGATTTGATAGCGCCGAAACAGCCTGCCAATCTTCTCAGGATAACGCGCGACCACGCGTGCTAAAGGAATCGTGAAGTCATACCGTAATGCCAAATCGGCCTCGCCGCCTGACTGCTTTTCGCCACGCTTCAAAATCTTGAAGATGAGTTTTTCCTCTTCGCCATATTTCCCCATCATGATATCAACGCGCTCAAAGGCAGGAGTTTCAAGAGGAAGGAACCCAAAGCGCTCGAACACATCTCTGACGGTGTGCAGCACGCTTTCTCGAAGCTTCATGTCCTCAGCGAAGAAATCACGCGTGCCCGCTGGAGGAGAAAGATCGTATTTTGGCATCAAACGGTCTCCGATTGGTTAGAACAGGGGCTGGATTCTGGCAACAGTAAGTAATTACGTTAAATGACTTTAGGGCGGAAGGTCAAAAATGGGGCGTGCGGCAATTGTGAGCGTACAGGCATTCGCAACAACACTGAGTTTGCTTGCAACTTGAGCCGTTTAGGCGGCGTCGCCTGGCGAAATCCTGAGCGAAGCGAAGGATCTAATCTTGCAACTTGAGCCGTTTAGGCGGCGTCCGAGCCGCCTGGCGAAATCCTGAGCGAAGCGAAGGATCTAATCTTGCAACTTGAGCCGTTTAGGGCGGCGTCCGAGCCGCCTGGCGAAATCCTGAGCGAAGCATCTAATCTGGAACTTCTTTTGAGGGCCGCTCAAAACTGATATCAAACCATCAATTCCCAGGCAATTTTAGGCCATCATTGTGCCAGGCGTGTGTTTTCCGCCGGACGGCATTCAAGAATGCCGGGCTTTTGGGCTCTTACCTCGAAAATGCATGGCTCAGCGCCGTGCAGGGTTGCTCTTTGACAAAACCGAATATTGTTCCAGTGTGCATGGGTTTCGGTGCTCCGAGACGTATGCTTCTGCCATGCTCCCAAGCGCCAGAGCCGGGGCCCCCAGCACGCGCCGCGCGTGCTGGGGTGGAGAGCCGGGGTCCCCGGCACGCGCCGCGCGTGCTGGGGTGGAGTGCTGGGGTGGAGGGCGCGGCGAAGAATGGTAGGTCATGGCTTTAAGCCTTTTTAGGTCTTGCTGTATCTGGTTTCTGCTATGCTCCAGCGCCGGAGGCGCGAAAAGAGGTTAGTCCACCGCAAAGCGGTGGATAAGCTGGCAAAAAAGAACATGAGCCCTGCAGGGGCGGCACCCGCTCAGCAGCGTCCATTTTCATCGCCTAAAGTATCCGCAGGGCCATGAGTGTTTGAAAATTCATTCATGAGTGTTTGAAAATTCATTGCTTGCCGGGGATTAATGAATATCTCTGCCATCGATGGAACTGCGAGCTTGGAGCCGTCACGCCCAGCTAGGGTGCGCCCTGATATCGCTCTTCGCCGCTGTTTATGCGGGTGAAACCCTGGTTCCATGGACTGTACCCCTAGCAGCAAGGGGGTAGGGGGTTTCCATCCTCCCTCACTGCTTGAGACCGCGAAAACTGAATGGGGCTAGACAAAATTCCTCAACGCTTTACACGAATCACCACTCCTCTATAATCGAGCGCCTATGAATAAGTTCGAGGGAAGATTCTGGGAAAGGTTCATGAAGAAGATGCTGCGTGATGCAATCATGGTTGCGGTTATGTTGTTCTTTCTGACGTATAGCGCAGTGTTGGCTCTTGCCCAAAACCCGGTTGCACGCGCGCACGGGGCTAAGGCATCAATCCTGCGGCCCGGCGTGGTACGTGTGGATACAACACCCGCTCATGTTCTCAACACCTTCGATCCGGACACTGCGCTGGGAACCTCAATTGACGTGCTTTCCCGCAATGGGATCGATAAGGTCTATACCCCGCACATCATCCAGGAGGCCTTGTCAGCGGGTTGGGGCCCGATCAGCTATCGCAACAATACCGAGCTGCGCATGGCCGCGTGGCACTGGAACGAAAACGGGACTTGGAGCGATCCTGCCAACAAGAGTGGATACTTCACCGGCAGCACCGAGCTGAAAGAACCGCTCCGCTACATCCTCGCCTACGCGCTGCCCCATCGCGGATTCTCCACCAGTGGTGATCGCCCCGTGCAAGGTCCGAATCTCATCTATTGGAAGAGCAATCCCTACCTCACCAGCAGGTTCACCGGTGAAAGCGATTCACTGCATCCGCAATGGGTGGTCGTAAACCTGCGCGCCCCTAAGCCGGTCAACGCGGTGCGCATCGCCTGGGCCAGCCCCTACGCCACGACATATCGGGTGGAGTACTGGGTCGGCAAAAATGCGCTCGACTTCGACGCAGGCCCGCGGGGCGAATGGGAAACATTTGCCGCGGGAAGCATAAAAAACGGCCAGGGCGGCGCCGCAACCTTAAAGCTCGCGGAAACACCCGTTTCCACCCAATACCTGCGCATCTGGATGACCGAATCATCCAACACCTGCGACGTGCACGGGCCAGACGACATCCGCAACTGCGTCGGATACGCAATTCAGGAAATTCATCCTGGCGCCATCGATGCCGCCGGTGCCTTCGCCGACACCGTGACAGACATCACGGGCAAGAACCAACCCTCGTACACTTCTTCTTCCATTGATCCCTGGCACTCAGCGGGCGACGCCAACACCAGCGGCGGAGGCCAGCACACCGGCTTCGACCTTTTCTTCACCAGCGGCCACACCAACAACTTACCCGCGATGATTCCAGTGACCCTGCTCTACGGCGCCCCGGAAGACTCGGCGGCGCAGATTGCCTACATTGAAAAGCGTGGCTATCCCATCAGTTGGATCGAGATGGGCGAAGAGCCTGATGGCAAGCACATGCTCCCCGAAGACTACGCCGCTCTCTACATCCAGTGGGCCAGGGCGATTCACAAAGTCGATCCCAAATTGAAACTAGGCGGGCCGGTCTTCGAGGGGGTGAACGAAGATATTCGCGTCTGGCCTGACGCTCAAGGCCACTCCTCCTGGATGGGGCGCTTCGTTTCTTATCTGAAATCACACGGCCATCTCTCTGACTTGGCCTTCGTGTCGTTCGAGCACTATCCTTTTGAGCCCTGTGACATTACATGGAAGAGCCTGTATCAGGAACCGCAACTGATGAAGCACATTCTCCAGGTGTGGAGAGATGACGGCGTGCCCAAAGAGGTGCCGCTGATCGTAACCGAGAGCCACCTTGCCGCGAACCTTACCGGCCCCATGAGCACGATCTTCGGGGGCTTATGGCTGGCTGATAACGTCGGGTCGTTCTTCGAAGGCGGAGGCGCAATGTTCCATCACTCTCCCATTCAGCCGCAAACGGTGGGGAAGACCTGCTTGGGCTGGGCCACATGGTCAAATTTTGTGGCCGATAACGATTACAACATCACCGGATATACATCGCTCTACTTCGCTGCCCGCATGATCAACCTGGAGTGGCTCGAGCACCGCGCCGGAGAACATCGCATGTTTCCCTCCTCAAGCGGCATCAAAGACAGCGACGGCAATGTGCTGGTGACTTCTTACGCGGTCCATCGGCCCGATGGGCAGTGGTCACTGATGCTGGTCAATCGTGACGAAA
>QIAW01000198.1:0-1618 GCA_003225655.1 Acidobacteriota bacterium | reverse complement strand
AAGAACGATGGGCAAAAAAGCCACGCTGATCCCGATGGGCCTCCCCTGGCAACTAGGATTCATGGAAGCCCCGAAGCCGCCTTCACGCTGCCCAAAGCGTCGATCACCGTACTGCGCGGCGCAGTGAAAGCAGCAACCAACTTACCGGGTGGCCAGCCTTAAAAAATCGAGTTCGAGGAGTCGTTCTCGATTTCCGCCTTGACGGCGAGAAACTCCTCGCCCCACGGTTTGCCCAGGCACTCGGCGCATTCGTCAATATGGTGTTCCCGATGCTGAAGTAGTGATAGCAAGGCTGGCCTTCGTTGCTGGGAAATTTATGACACTGCGGACACGGATCGAAAGGACCGGCTTCAGCGCTGCGGTGCTCCTCATAAAGCATGTGTTCACAAGTAATACACATGGCGTCCTCCAATTCGGCTAAAAACCTTACCATAAATGAAGGCGGATGACATCGCGGATTACACGACATCGGGGGGCCCTTCAGGCTGTTGGAATCAATGCGTGATTGCCAAGTTTGATGGGCTGCCGCCGCCAATGGGTTTTGCCGCAACCGGGAACGGTGAACCTTTGATGTTGGTTAGCGCGCCACTGCTGGCATCGATGCTGAACACCGTGATCAGTGAGTTCTCGCAATCGGCAAGCAGCAGGAATTTCCCTGAGGGGTCGGCGCTGATATCGCACACCGGAGCGCCTCCATTGCGGAATGGTCCGTTGTCAAACGGCGAGCCCGGGACGGGGGAGAGCGCACCGCTGCTCTGGTTGACCGACACGGCTGTAACGACGGCGTCGGGAATGAAGACGAACTTACCCGACGGATCCACTGCCGCGGTTCTGCCGGCGGTGGCGGTCGGGAAAGGCGAACCGGCGACTGGAGTGAGCGCGCCGTCAGCCGCCACGGTGTAAACGAACATCACCGGATTGGTGGAATCGGGAACGAAGAGAAAACGCGCGCGGGGATCGAGGAGTGCGCTCACCCACGTCGGACCTTTTCCCGGGCTTATGAAAGGCGGCCGCACGGTGACCGGCGATCCCGGGGTGGGCGTCAGAGCGCCGTTGCCGGCGACGGTAAAACCAAACACCTGATGGTCTGCGCCGGTAAAGAGAAATTTGCCGGCGGCATCCATGGTAAGCCCGATCGGCGGGTTCGAAACTTTGAACGGCGATCCCGGCACCGGCAATAGATCGCCGGACGGCTGGATGCTGAATGCGAGGATCTGAAATCCGTTCGGATCGGCCACGTAGAGAAACTTTCCGCTGGGATTTGTGATCAGTGCCGGCGGCGATTGCAACTCGGGAACAGAGATAACTTGCGACTGGGCCAGCATGCCGGAGTTCGGGTCCGCGCGCAGAACAACAATGGTCTTGGTTAACCATTGTGCGACGAAAACGAATTCTGTCTGTGGTGTCGCCGCCATGCCACCTTCATCCGTATGCATGACCGGTACAGAAGCGGTACCCAGCATCGAGAGTACTCCGCTTGCAGGATCGATACGGAACTCGGCAACCCCCGAGTTTACGTCCGCTGTGCCGTTCAGCGCATAAACGAACTTCGGCGCGGTGCTGGCGCTACCGGGCGGAGTTGGCGTAGGCATCGGGGTTGGGGTTGGGCTCAGGGCCG
>QIAW01000197.1:3672-10495 GCA_003225655.1 Acidobacteriota bacterium | reverse complement strand
CAAGAGGTTCGGTTGTTTCCGTCCCTTCGGTTTCAGGTGACATACCGGCTGAACTCGCTGGTTCAGCAGCGTTCCGCTCAGCAGGAATTTCCAGCACTTGGAGCTTTTCAAAAATCGGTTCCATGGCCCGTTCAACGTTGCGCAAAAACTCCGTAGCGCGAACCCGAGTAAAAACCCATCCCAGGCGCTCGAGGATGGTTTGTCTTTCCAGGTCCTCGGAGAGCTTGCTGATCTCCACAGGAAAACGCGGATCGCCGTCGCATTCGATGGCGAGGCGTCTTCCATCGCCTTCAACCACCAGGTCAATTCGATAGGCGCCCACCCGCCACTGCGGTGTCACTTGGAAGCCGCGGGCCTCAAGCTGCTTCATGACTTGGCGCGCAAATGGTGACGGAGCCTTTTTCTCTGCTTCCTCCAAAGCGCGCATGAGATGGCTGGAGTCGCAGGCGTGTTCGATGAGTTGCCGGCGCAGATCGCCATCCTTAAGGTCCCGCTCCGGATCGAGAGAATGGACAATCCACATTTGGTCCCGGCCCCGGCTCGCCGCTACGTTGAAGCGCTGTTTAAAGAGCTGCTGATCGCGCATGCGCAGCGGACCCCGCTCGCCGGTATCCACCATGGAAATAAAGATTACGTCGCGCTCGTCTCCTTGAAACTGGGCCGCATTTCCGCAGAGTACGCGATGCATCTCGTAGCGATGTGGGGACAAATGGGTTCGCAGCAACCTATCAATCTCAACCGCTTGCTCATCTCCGAGAAGAGAGACCACTCCGAAACTCACAGGATCGCCCGCCTCGTTGCTTTGATACTCCGGCTGTTCCATGGCAGCCGTAATCAATGACGTAACAGCCAGCGCCTCGGAGCGATTGACCTTTTCATCACGGCTGGATCCAGAGACCCGGTAAGAGACCATGGGCGGACGAAGCCGAACCCGGCTTCCATCACGGAGCGGTTTTACGCGCCGGTCATAGGAGACCGTGTTGCTGAACTGAATGATTTCAGGAACGGAGCGGAAATGCTCGACCAGGCAGGTAGTGCCGCCGAAGGATTGGCGCGCGAGGTCGTAAATGGATATCTGCCCATCGTACAAGTGAGAGTTCGGAATTCCGTGCAAGTATTGGGAGATCAGGTTTCCCACGATGGCCAAGTACTGGCCCACAGCCGAAGGGCTCACCTGCTCATGGTCACCGACCACCAGGACCGTCTTGCCTAGATACAAGGCTAGCAGCGCCATAACGTCGCTTTGGCTGGCTTCATCAATAATTACGACATCAAACCGGGTCACCCGCGGATCAAAGTTTTCCACCACCCGCGAGAGCGGCATGACCCAAACCGGAACGGCGCTGCGGCACTTGCTCATCTTGCGGGCGGCTTCCGCTCGCAGCAAGGGAACACGGATGCCTGTGCCTTTGCCGATCCGCCGGATTGTATCCAGCCAGCCGATGAGCGCCTGCCGCTGGTGCGGTGACGTTCGGCGGGCCTGGTGCGCCCATGCTCGCCGATCAATAAGATCAACGGTGACTCGGCGAAGCTGCTCCCGCAGTTTTTCACTCTGATTCTGCAGAGACTCCAGAGAGACGTGATCTCGCCGCTCCAATTCGTCGTTCAGCCGCCTCCAGTTCCAGGCACGCGTGGGATCACCGGGAAGCTCTCCGCCACCATGAATGCCATCGCGGTTGCGAATGCAAGAAGCCCAGGCAGGCGCCGCTCCTTCGAGCCGATCGAGAAGGGAATAACGCAAGCCCAGATCTGGCCGCCGGCCTGTAACTTCAGCAAGGCGCACATAGGCTTCAGCATAGGCGGCTGGATCCATGCAATTGACCGCGTGTGCGAGTTGAGCAGTCACTCTCGAGGAATCGAATCCCTGTCTGGCAAGCTCAAGCCTCTCTCCGAGGATCTGCAACTCATTGTTGAAACGCAGCAACTTGAGTTGCTCCAGGCGTATGCTCAGAACGGGGATAAGAGCGGTGGCAGCTCGCTCAAGGCGAACCAGCTCTCCATATGCCCCGATACACACAGGTTGCTGGGCCATGAATCTCTCCCAGCAAAAACCGAGGCTCTCCAGCTCTTGTTGCAGTGGGACCCAGATATTTTCATGCCAACCCAGGCAATCCTCGATGGGAGAGCAGAACTGTATAAGCGTGTTCTCAATCGCTTCTCCCATCTGGTTTGAGGGAGCGGCGCCAAGAGAGGCAATCTGCCTATCCCAGCGAACAGCGAGGTTTCGCCGCAGGGTTTTCAGCCGGCACAACTGCCGCAATATTTTGAAGTGTTCCGCCAGGCGCGGTCGTCCATCATTGACGCGTGCCGTTGCCATGAACGCTTTCCAGGGCTTATGTTTCCACAAGATGAAGCGACCGAGTATGCCTCCTTGCTCGATGTGAGCAAGTATCTCTATGGCAATTTTCTCCTGCTCCTCGAGTGCCATGCCCTCGGAAAGCGCGGGCCCATACTCGAGCAGCGACTCCTGAGCAGCAGCGGCCTCGCGATGAATACGTTGCACTAAAGCAATCAGTTGTTCCCATGGCTGCCGGCGCGCCTCACCATATTTGCCGGCATAAACCGCAGCCAGTTTCCATTCTTCTTTTCTGGACAACGGCTCTACCGCCTGCATCAATCTGGCTGCCAGGCTTTCGATCTGATCCTCTGATCCTAGAGCTGGCCCCGGCTGCCACAGATCAGAGCTAAGCTCAAGGTTTTCACTCTGAATCTGGTTCCTTTGCTGAAGCATGGCTTCAAAATCATCGGGGTTGGGAAGATCGGCAAGCTCTGGAAGATTACCTGAGAGTTCATGTTCATCCTCGGGGGATAGGGAAACATTCGTGCGATAGAGCTCTGACAACTCGCTGCAGGAAAGTGGCAACGAAGTCTGCGCCTGCACCGGTCCGGGAATCCAACCGTGGCTGACCTGGTCTTGTGCAACGGCTCGCGCCGCATCGGCAGGAGTCCAAGCCTTGCCATCCATAATAATTTCGCGATACTCGTCGGCTCGCGCTTCCACCATCTCTTCGATGACTTGCTCTAACTTCTCCATCAGTATGTGCCGTTCTGCCGCCAGCTTGCCGGCCTCTTGTTCAAGAAAGCCGAGCTCAACGCTCCCCAATCTTTCAGCAATTGCAGCGACAGCACTTTCCAACTGTCGCCGGCTGTCGAGGTCGCTTTCCAGCACGCTCACACACAGCGGGCGCAGTCCGGGAACAATTTGGTGACGGACCATCCGCAGGGCCTTGGTCGTATGACTTGTGACCAGCACGCTCTTGCCTTGCGCCAGGAGATGCCCGACTAAGTTGCCAATCGTATGTGTCTTGCCTGTGCCCGGCGGACCTTGAACCAGAACCCCACCGTGCTTTTCCAATTGTTGGGCAATTCTGATTTGCTCAGGATTCGCCGGCTTGCTCAGAAGCACTTCGGCCTCGGCCTGATGAAGAGCGTGCTGCACGGATTCTGGATGCTCATCAGTAAGTGTCTCATCGGTTAAAATCGGCGACTCCTCACCGACAATGTTCAACAAAGACCACGGCAGGTCACGGCGGGTGCGCAAATCCTGGAGTACACCCTCGATCGCCGCCGCAAAACCCAGCGTGCGGGAACGCAGAAAGACAACCGGATCTCGACAGATGCGAGGTTCGTTTTGTTCACCTTCACTCTGCCCATCTTCGACAAGTTCCCCTCGTGGTGAAAGTTGCACCACCAGGCGTTTTAAAAAGAACGTAGTAGCCTCATCGCCCAACGGATGGTGGTCTCCGTGCTCCAGCTCTTCGCGGCAACGTCCGATGGCGCGCCCGTCTACGTCACTCAGGGTCTGGAAAAGCGCGGAATACAATTCTACGGGGTGTTCGGCTTCCGACAGAGTGAACTCCGGAACAGCCGCGTTGAATTGCAACTGCAAACGCTGGAGCAGGACAGGATGATAGATGTCTCCTTCCGGCCGCCGCCAACTCAGAATGCCGTCGCCCAGGACGAGTTCCACGCGTTCAGCTTCGCGCTCCAGCCGCCCATGCAGTTCATACAAATCTTCGAAGATCTTCATGGCGAGACGGGCAGGTTTTTCCATCGCGGACCATTCGTCACGCTGCAACTGCCAGCGTCGAAAAACCGCGACTCTGGTCGGATCATCAACGAACTTTTCGATCCTGATTTCTCCCTGCGGGCGCGGCTCTTTTCGCGTTTCATGGAAAGCGACTTCTCTTGCCGGATCATCCCAGCCATCTTTGAGCCAGCAGACGACCTCTTTTGGAGGTTCAGGCGGCCGGGTTAGTCTTGGCCTTTGTACTTTGAGAACGAAATTTTCTCTGGGCGTGTTGATGCTCTGAACCTTGGCATCCTGCGGGTCGAGGATGGTCGAATCCGAGCGGACACCGCCTCGCTCTGTAGAAGAATGGCAGGGCAGGTCGTGCAGCCACAGGGTCCAAAGCTGAGAGCCAAGGTGTCTCTGAACCGGGTTGCGATGTTGGTTGAGCGCCTCCAGATAGCGAAAGACCCTGGTGATTTTGTCGCGCGCAACTCCTGCTCGAAGTTCGGTGGAACTTGGGGCTATGTCAGGTTGTTTCTCGGAGTCATTATTTGTATGGCTCGGAATTGCATGCCCATTGGTGGGGTATAGGGTATTACTCTTATGGTTCATCTTAAGGCCATCTTAGCGCAAGCTGGCCAGAGCTGGAAACCTTAGATGAGGTCAAGGTTACTTTAGGTCAATTCGTGATCATACGCGTAAATCATTGAATAATTAGGATAATAATCGATAGTACATGTACTATTGGAAGAATCGTGTCATGTACTTTCTTCTTGGCTATTTTTCGCCATGTTTTCCCTAAGGTAGAACACTGAGAGCGTATCCGGAGGCCGGCACTATGGCAGCAGCAACGGCTCCGGCGCGGCTGCACCATCGGCGCGGGGATCTGAGCCGGCATAGTTCATCCCCGTTTTCGAGTTATGCATGACTGCCTGCCCCCGTCCCATGAGCGATGTGTACTCTTTGCGGACGATTAAGTTATGGCCCTTGCTGCGCAATGCCTGCAAGACTTCAGGTTTGACGCGCGATTCAATCACAATGTCGCAGCTCAACTTGCCGCCAGCCACGGTAAACCGGGGAGCCTCGAGTGCAGCCTGAAGATTCATGCCATAATCCACGAAGTTGGAAACAAATTGGGCATGGGCAAGCGGCTGGTTGGCGCCGCCCATGATTCCGAAGCCGATGCGCAGCTCTCCTCGTTCCATGAAGGCAGGAATGATGGTATGGAAGGGCCGCTTGCGCGGCAATAACGCATTGGGATGCTGTGCATCGAGCGTGAACAAAGCTCCACGATTCTGCAACGCGAAGCCCATGCCTTGGACAACAATGCCTGAACCGAATCCCAGGTAGTTGCTCTGGATGAGGGACGCTATATTGCCTTCTTTATCCACCACCGAAAGATAGGTGGTATCACTCATCGAAGGATTGCCTGGTCCGGGATTGCAATTCGCTTTCTCCATGTTGATCAGCGCCGCTCGCTGCGCTGCATAGTTCTTCGACAACAGTGCTTCGACCGGCGCCTTGGCGAAACGTGGATCTGCGTTGTAGCGGTAGAGATCTGCATAGGCCAGCTTCATGGCCTCGATCTTCTTGTGCAACTCCACCGTGCCTTGCGGTCCGTCTTTGTCGGGTTGGAATGTGCCCATGATGTTGAGCATCTCCAGCGCTGCCATGCCCTGGACATTGGGTGGCAACTCGTAAACCTTCCAACCGCGATACTCAGTCGAGATAGGCTCAACCCATTCGGCGGAAAAATCAGCCAGATCCTCCGCCTGCATGGTTCCGCCTAATGCAGACGAGGTGCTGACAATAGCTTGCGCGATCGCGCCTTTGTAAAACGCATCACGTCCTTGCTCCGCAACCAGCCGCAAAGCTTTAGCCAAATCGGGGTTCGTGAATCTCGCTCCTATCTCCGGAACCTTGCCGGCAGGTTGCATTTTGCTTTCTTCTTCCGCCCAGAAGTCATGAATCAACTCGGGAACCGCGTAGCCATGTTCGGCGTAATAAATGGCGGGCCCAAACAGATCTTTCCAGGGCAAGCGTCCAAAGCGCACATGGGCCTGACTCCATCCATCAACGGCCCCGGGGACGGTCACGCTGTGAATGCCCTCGCGTGGCATCGCGGTAATTCCTTGTTTGGCCAGGAACTCGATGGTGAGCTTCCGCGGCGCCCATCCACTGGAATTCAAACCATAGAGTTTTTCCGACTTGGCGTCCCAATATATAAGGAAGAGGTCACCGCCGATTCCGTTCATCATCGGTTCGGTGACGCCCAGCACGGCGTTGGCAGCAATGGCGCCGTCAATAGCAGAGCCACCTTTGGCCAGGACCTGTGCCCCCGCCTGGGACGCAAGGTAATGGCTGGTGCTGACGATCCCGAGATCAGTAATTACAACCGAGCGGCCGTACGAGCGGTCTTGAGCAAAAAGGTTCATGGGAATCACCGCGAACAGCACAAGCAGATAGATAGGCAATCGCAGCAGCATTGGCGCCTCACTTGCTATCAAACAAGCAGGGATTATAGTGCAGAAGAAGAGCCAGAACCTACCTGGATTATCAATCGCCAGTTTTGTAAGTGCATGAAAGATATGGCGGGGATGGCGAAACTCAAACTCGCGACATCTGCCGTGACAGATCAAGCAAACAACAGTGTTTCTAAGGAGTTACAGGCACGAAACGCCGTTTCATCGTTGGCCGGCACTGCGTCAAGAATGCCACATTCTCCCAAGCGCAACACGACCTGATCACAACAAAGTTCATGCACTTTCGAATGCCGGCGAAAAACGGGCATTGCTCGCCTGGCTTGTGGTA
>QIAW01000197.1:0-3662 GCA_003225655.1 Acidobacteriota bacterium | reverse complement strand
CGGCGACGTCCGGATGGCAGACCTGGACGACGGTCTCGGCGCCGGCAAGCTCCGCAACGGTGTTCATGACTTGTATGTGGTATTCAAAGCCCCGCCGAGTGGAACCTCGGCTCTGGGTAATCTGAATTGGTTTCAATTCAACTGAAACTTCCCGCTGCGCAAGTCCGTGTCTTTACAAACAACTGCAATAGAATTTGTCGGTCTGGTCGTTTGCCGGCCTTTACTGCTTGCCACTTGGGTCTGAACGCACGGAGAATTTGAATGCGGTGACGCTGCGGTACCGCTTTCCCGGTTTGAGCTCCGTCGAGGGAAAATTAGGATGGTTTGGGGAATCAGGGAAGTGTTGTGTCTCAAGACACAATCCGGACCGATGCTCATAAGTCCGACCCTGTTTGCCAACGATGGTCCCATCCAAAAAATTGCCCGAATAAAACTGAAGCCCAGGCTCGGTAGTGAGCACTTGTAGCACACGGCCAGTGCCTGGATCGTAGAGTTCTGCAGCCTCCGATAGTTTTCCCTGGCTCTTGTCGAGGACCCAGTTGTGATCGTAGCCCCTGCCCTTATGGAGTTGATCTTCATCAGCAGCAATGCGCTGGCCAATCGGGGTCAAGGCACGGAAGTCAAACGCGGTGCCCTCCACAGACCTCAGCTCGCCTGTGGGAATGAGGGTAGAATCCACCGGCGTAAAGCGCGACGCATGAATCTTGAGTTGCTGCTGCAAGATTGTGCCTTTGCCTTGACCAGCAAGATTGAAATAGGAGTGATTCGTCAGGTTCACCACGGTGGGCTTGTTCGTGGTGGCCGAATACTCAATCCGTAGCCCGTCATCGTTCAGAGTGTAGCGAACAGTTGCGGTGAGAGTTCCGGGATATCCCTGCTCGCCGTCCCGGCTGACATAGCTGAGCTCGATTCCATCCTTAATCGGTTTTGCCTTCCACACTACCTTGTCAAAGCCGCGGGTACCGCCATGAAGTGAGTTGTCGCCGTTGTTTTTGGGAACCGAATAAGTCTTGCCTTCGGAATCATAGCCGAGCACCACGTCATCCGTGTTGCCCTTGCGATCGGGCACCTGCAGAGAAACCACGAGCCCGCCATAGGTCGTGATGGCGGCCTCGATTTTGCCGTTGCGAAGCGCGTAAATCTCTACCGCAGTTCCATCGGCCAGCCGGCCCCAAGACTTCCTGGTGAGCTGTGTCTTTGCCTCTGCGACTGTTGCAATCAGGAGAAGTGCCCAAAGAAGTGCGCGCTTGAAACTGGATTCGGTTAAAGACATAGTTCTGCTCTCCGCGTTGGCTCAAACCGAGCAAACTGGTAATTGTAAATCTGCTTGCAAACTTTGTTGGTAAAAACATCGAACGATTCAACAGGCAGCGCGCAGCGAGAGGGCGTCGGGGCATCGCTTGGGCACGGCTCACACCGGGCATCTGGCAGCCACGAGATCGAATGGATAGAGGCGAATCTCGTGGTCCCTGCCCGTCCTGGTGATGTACACTGTGTGCTCCCATCCTGCGGTTGCAAGCAGTACTGTAAAGTAGCATCACTAAGCGGCTGGCTGCCTTGGTTCAGCCCCGAAACCAAACCAGTTATTTTTTAGAGGTTCATTGAGACCATCAGTTAGTGCACAGGAATGATTCCTATGTTCAACAAAGCTGCGCGCAGTTGTAGATTTCTGATGACATTCCGCTACATTGTGGTCTTCATCGTCTTGGCAACCTGCACAACGCACCTGCTTGCGCAGCAGCCCGTGACTGCCCGAACTCCTGCGACACCGCTTGTGGCGCACGATCCTTATTTTAGCGTGTGGTCTTTCGACGACAAACTAGCTGCAGGTCCTACGCGTCACTGGACGGGAGCAGTACAGCAATTGAGTGGATTGATCCGTGTCGACGGCCAGACCCTTCGCTTTATGGGAAACGGGCAGGAGCAAGCGCTCCCACAGGTATCAAGAGTTCTTTGGCCGACGCGCACCATCTATGACTTCGAAGGCTCGGGCATTCACTTGACAGCGGCTTTTTTTACGCCTGTGCTGCCTGATAATCTCGACGTCTTTTCCCGGCCAGTCACATACCTCACGTGGACTGTGCGTTCGATCGACGAACGGTTGCACTCTGTACAGCTTTATTTCGATGTCAGCGCGCAGCTCGCAGTCGACAATGACCAAGAACCGGTGGTCTGGGGCACCAGCCACGTTGGAGACCTCACGGTGATGCACATCGGCACAAATTCTCAGCCGATGCTGGCGAAATCCGGTGATAACTTGCGCATGGATTGGGGTTGGGCAGATCTGGTCTTACCGCCTCAGCCTGGGATGACGGCCGCGACGATAGGAATTGCCGAGCGGCGCCGGAATACCAAGGAGGGAACGTTTGCGACCAGCGACGATCTCGCGATGCCCCGCGCACCTCGCAATAACCTTCCGCTGTTAGCTGTGCGCTTTGACCTGGGCGATGTTGCAGGCACAGCGGTGAGCCGGCGGGCCATGCTCGCCTATGACGACATTCTGGCGATTGAGTTCCTGAACCGCCGGCTGCTCGCTTATTGGCGGCGGAATGGCATGACCATGGCGGAACTGCTGCAGCTTGCCGAACAGGAAGAAGTCTCCTTGCAAGCGCGCGGGGAAGCCTTCGATCGGGCGCTCGTCTCCGATCTTGAGAAAGCCGGAGGCAGCCACTACGCGCAGCTAGCCATCCTCGCTTATCGGCAGACAGTCGCGGCTCACAAGCTCGTTGCAGATGTCGATGGCAAGCCTCTGCTCTTCTCAAAGGAAAACTTCAGCAACGGCTGCATCGATACGGTAGATGTCACGTATCCGTCAGCCCCCTTCTTTTTGCTGTTGAAACCACAACTTCTCGAAGCGCAGCTTCGTCCCGTGATGGAATACGCAAGTCTGCCTCGATGGCGCTGGTCCTTTGCCCCTCACGATCTGGGCACATATCCGCTGGCCAATGGACAAGTGTACGGCGGTGGCGAACGATCGGAAGAAAACCAGATGCCCGTGGAAGAGAGTGGGAACATGCTCATCCTCTTTGGCGCGATCGCAAGGGCAGAAGGCAAGGCAGACTTCGCGGCGCAGTACTGGCCACTACTGTCGAAGTGGGCAGAGTATCTTCGCGATAAGGGACTCGACCCGGAGAACCAACTTAGCACCGACGACTTCGCCGGTCATCTGGCGCACAATACAAATCTCTCCATCAAGGCAATTCTCGCTTTGGGTGCTTACGCACAACTCGCGACTATGCTAGGGAAAAAAGAGGAGGGTTCCAAGTATTATCACGTAGCGCAAGAAATGGCGTCCTCTTGGTCGCGCATGGCGGCCGATGGCGGCCACACAAAGCTCGCCTTCGATCGGCCTGGCACCTGGAGCCAGAAATACAATCTGGTCTGGGACCGCATCCTCGGCCTTAATCTTTTTCCCGGTTCACTTTCCGAAGAGGAGATCCGATTTTATTTGCAGCATCAAAACGCTTTTGGTTTACCGCTGGATAACCGCAAGACCTACAGCAAGCTTGACTGGATTACCTGGACGGCAACACTTGCGGCTCGTCAGCAGGATTTCGATGCGCTGATTGATCCGCTTTACCGTTATATGACGGAATCGCCCTCACGTGTTCCTCTCAGTGACTGGTTCGAGACGACAGATGGAGCCCAAGTTGGCTTCCAAG
>QIAW01000193.1:16692-22949 GCA_003225655.1 Acidobacteriota bacterium | reverse complement strand
GCTGCTGCAATTGCTGGGAGGAACAATACGGCTCGGCGCTGCGGCGCTGGCCTCGTTGATGGTTGGAGGAGTAGCCCTAAGCGCTTCGACCATGCACTTAGGACGTCCTGTACACGCTTACCGGGCGTTGAAAATGTGGAAACGCTCATGGTTGAGCCGCGAAGTCCTGATGTTTTCATTGTTTTCTGCTGTGGCAGGGCTCTACGCGGGGCTGCTTTGGTTGAAACTGCCGGGTAGCGCCGTGCTCGGAGCACTGACTGCCTTGCTGGGGCTTTTTGGCGTGACCGCCAGTGCTTGCATTTACCTGGTGCGCGCGCGTCCCGCGTGGAACACCAAGCATACAGTTGCCGAGTTCTATCTCAGCGGTGCGCTGTTGGGGCCGCTCTTTGCGGCAACTATCGGGATAACGATGGGACGCGTTTTGTTGTGGATAACGGTCATCGCAACCGCCGCACAACTACTGAACCTGGCGTCGAAATTTCTTTGGCTTACCCGATCTGAAGTCTTTGAGCTGCAGGCTTCAGCCCGGTTGCTTTCAACCACCCTGGCGCCTGCTCTGCAGTTGCGCGCCATCTTGCTGATCTCGGGTGGAATCGTGCTGCCGCTGTTAACGGGCAGTCGTGTTGGGGCTTTGATCGCGCTGGCAGTGGTTTTGGCAGGCGAACTCCTCGGCCGTTATTTGTTCTTTGTGAGTGTGGTCCCAAAAAATATGGCAGCGACGTACGTGGCGGCGGGAAAGAAGGCCGCATGAATGAGTTGAAGCGAAAATTCGGCCTGAATATCCTTTCCGAAAAATATTCCTACGGCTGGGACCCGATGGTTGGTTACACCTCTGCGCAAAAGATCCCCGATCAGTGGGTCTCCACCACGTGCGGATATTGCTCGGTGGGCTGTGGCATGTTCATCGGCGTGAAGGACGGACACGCGGTAAGCGTGCGGGGTAATCCCGACCACCCGGTGACCCTGGGCAAGCTATGTCCCAAAGGGCTCTCTGAGCATTACACCCTGCAAGCAGAGAACCGCGCCAAGTATCCGCTGCTTCGCAAGAAAGGAAAATTTGTTCGCATCGGTTGGGATGAAGCCCTCGGAATCATGGCCGAAAAGTTTCGGGGTGTACAGGAAAAATACGGCCACGATGCGCTGGGCGTGCTCAGCACCGGCCAGCTTGTCACAGAAGAGTTCTATACCTTGGGCAAGCTCGTGCAGCTTGGCTTTGGCACCAAGAACTTCGACGGCAATACGACTCTGTGCATGGCCAGCGCGGTCTCCGGTTATAAGCGATCATTTGGCAGCGATGGGCCACCGGGAACTTACGAAGACCTGGAGAAAGCGGATGTAATTTTACTCATTGGCGCCAACATTGCAGATAATCACCCGATCCTCTGCCAGCGGTTGCAGGCAAACGCGCGCAATACGCTGATTGTTGCCGACCCACGGGTTACCAAAACCGCGATGATGGCTGATGTTTTTCTGCCGCTCAAACCCGGCTCCGATATTGCTCTCATCAATGGCTTCATTCACATTTTGATCCAGGCCGGCCTCATTGACCGCGAGTATATCGAGCAACACACCAGCGGTTTTGAAGAATTGGAGAAATTTGTTCAGAGCTATACGCCCGAGTATGTCTCAGGAATTACGGGCTTGAGCAAGGAGCTGATCTACAAAGCCGCGCTGCTCTACGGACATGCCGAGAACGGCTTTATCGGCTGGACAATGGGCGTGAACCACAGCATCAAGGGCACGGAAACCGTCAACCTCATCAATAACCTAGCCCTGATCACAGGCAACATTGGCCGGCCAGGGGCATCGCCGTTTTCCATCACCGGGCAATGCAACGCGATGGGAACCCGGGAAACGGGCTTCACTTCCAGCTTGCCAGGATATCGCAAGTTCGAAAACGCGGAAGACCGCAAAGAATTAGCTGCGTTGTGGAGCATTGCACCGGAACGTATCCCCACCTCGCGCGGTCTGGCCTATCCGGATATCGTTGAAGCCGCCCTGGCCAAGAAAATCCGCGCCTTGTGGGTGATTGCGACCAACCCGATTGTCTCGTTTCCCAATTTGGATGTTCTGCAGCAAAGCCTGGAGAACCTGGATTTCATGGTGGTGCAGGACGGATTTCATCCAACGCCTACTACCGAGTTGGCCGACTTGGTGTTGCCCGCTGCCATCTGGGGCGAGAAAGAAGGTACTTACACCAATTCGGAGAGACGTGCCAGCAAGGTGAACCGCGCCGTGGCCCCCCCTGGTGAAGCCAAGTCCGATTTCGAGATCTTCCTGGAGCTGGCCAAGAAGCTGAACTGCTATGACGAGCTGTTTCCAGGATGGGAAAAGCCGCAAGACGCCTTTGAAGAATGGAGACGGGTCTCGGCCGGCCGGCTGTGCGATTACTCGGGCATGAGCTATGAGGCCATCGAAAAACACGGTGGAATTCAATGGCCCTATCCTGCAGGCAGCTCGGACGCAAAAACCACCAGCCTCTATAGCGACGGACATTTTCAGACGGACGACGGCAAGGCGAAACTTTTCTGCGTGGAGTGGAAGCCATTTCCCGAACAGCCAAACAGGGAATTCCCCTTTGTCCTGAATACCGGACGCACGGTCGAACATTGGCATACGCGCACCAAGACGGGCCAGGTGCCAATCCTTGAGCGAATGTCTCCTAACGCCTGGCTGGAGATGAACCCAAAGGACGCCAAGAAATTGAAGCTGAGGCCCCATGATCAGGTGAATGTGGTTTCCGCGCGTGGCCGAGTGTACGGGGTGGAACTGCGCGTCACCGAGATCATTGCTCCCGGCCAGGTTTTTATGCCGTTCCACTACGTGGAAACAAACGCCAACCTGGTAACGCAGAGCGCGTTTGACCCGATCTCGCGTGAGCCCAATTACAAGCAGTGCGCTGTGCGGGTCGAGAGAACAGGACGGCAACTCAGCGGCGATTAATCGAAACTTCCAGCTCTTTTTAATCGCGCAGATAGAGGGATTTTGATTTTATTTTCAATCAGCGGAGTGAGGGAACAATCGCAATGAAATTGCAGCAATTTTTTAAATCAGGGAACACATCAACGCTCTTTGCGGCGCTTTTGTATTTCGACGTCAGCTTTATGGTCTGGGTTCTCCTGGGCCCGCTGGCCCCTTTCATTAGCGAACAACTGAAGCTGAATGCAGCCCAGAAAGGCCTGATGCTGGCAATTCCTCTTTTGGGCGGTTCTATCTTCCGGGTGATTCTAGGAGTGCTGTCAGACCGCTTCGGCGGGCGCAAGACCGGCCTGCTTGGCCTCACGCTGACTCTTGTTCCACTGATGATTGGGTGGCGGTTTGCACACACGCTGCCACATTTTTATCTCATGGGTCTCCTGCTCGGCATTGCCGGCGCCAGCTTTGCCGTGGCTTTGCCGCTGGCTGGAGCCTGGTATCCCCCGGAGCATCAGGGGCTGGCCATGGGAATTACCGGCGCTGGGAACTCCGGCACGCTGATCGCAACGCTCTTTGCTCCGCGCCTGGCGCAGGCGCTTGGCTGGAACAATACCTTCGCCCTCGCCATGATTCCGATCCTGTTGGTACTGGTGCTGTTCGCCATCATGGCCAAAGACAGCCCGACTCGCCCCAAGGCGCCTGCCTGGAAAGATTACATGGCAGTCATAAAGGAACCAGATGTGGGCTGGTTCTGCCTATTTTACAGCTTCACCTTCGGCGGCTTCGTAGGGTTGGCCAGTTTTTTGACGGTCTTCTTTCACGATCAATTTCAACTGTCCAAAGTGCACGCGGGAGATTTGACGACCATTGTGGTCGTGGCAGGCAGCTTCCTGCGTCCTGTCGGTGGATTTCTCGCCGACAAGATCGGCGGCTACCGCTTGCTGTTGATCCTGCTGACGGGAGTGGGGATTTGTCTCGGTGGTGTGGGTTGGTTCGCATCGTTGCCCTTGGTCGTTGTGCTCTTGTTCCTGGGAATGGGAATGCTTGGTATGGGAAACGGAGCGGTCTTTCAGCTCGTGCCCCAGCGATTCCCACAACGTGTGGGTATTCTGGCCGGCTTGGTTGGAGCCGCCGGCGGAGTTGGAGGCTTTTTTCTGCCCTCCTTCCTGGGAGCAATGAAGTTCAGGACTGGCACCTACAGCTCGGGTCTTCTGCTTTGCGCTGGAGCTTATGTTGTTGTCCAACTGGTCCTGCTCCACTTAGGGAGGCGTTGGGATGAAACATGGCAAGAGGATTCGGTCAAACGAGCAGGCATCTTCTGCTACCGCAGATTGGTGCGAAGCCTCGCTGAAGGAGATGCTTAATGGGCCTGAGGGTCGAGCCGGTGTGGAATATCGGTTCCATCGCGAAATCTGAAGGCTTGTGTGTCACTGCCATGCAATCCGAGGTGCGCGCATGAAGAAGCTTGTCGTCATTGGAAATGGCATGGCCGGCGTGGCCGGCGTGGAACAGATTCTTAAACACGCGCCGAAATTCGAAGTCACTATTTTTGGAGATGAGACCCACGTCAACTACAACCGCATTCTGCTCTCTTCCGTGCTGGCAGGTGAGAAATCGCTCGATGACATCACGCTGAACGGGCTCGAATGGTATCAGCAGAACGGTATCCGGTTGAAGTTGGGTGTTCGTATTACGGATGTTGATCCCGTGGCCAAGACAGTCACGGGAGATGATGGCAGCATTACTTCCTTTGACAAGCTGCTGATCGCCACCGGCAGCTCGGCGCTTATTCCACCCATCGAAGGGGTTCAGAAGAATAACGTCTTCGTCTTCCGCAATCTGGATGACACCCGCGCCTTGCTGGAGCGTTCGCGTCCTGGAATCAAAGCTGTCGTGATTGGCGGCGGCTTGCTTGGACTCGAAGCCGCGCGCGGACTTCAGGTGCAGGGCTGTGATGTGACCGTTGTGCACTTGATGGATACGCTCATGGAGCGGCAATTGGACTTTATCGGCGGCAGCTATCTCAAAGAAAAGATGGAGCGGATGGGAGTTAAGGTGCTGCTGAGCCACTCGACAGCCGCCTTCCTCGGCAACGGCCAGGTTGAAGCCGTAGCCTTCAAAGATGGCAGCAGCATCGAAGCGGAGCTGGTCGTAATTGCCGCCGGCATCCGTCCCAATGTGGAACTGGGAAGGAAAGCCGGCCTCAAGGTGAACCGCGGCATTGTCGTGAATGACTACATGGAGACATCACATCCTGACATCTTCGCTGTAGGCGAGTGCGTGGAGCACAACGGAACCTGCTATGGATTAGTGGCGCCTCTCTTCGAGCAAGGCAAAGTGCTGGCTGCCACCATCACGGAAAACAAGGGACCGAAGTACGAAGGAACGGTTCAGGCAGCGAAGCTCAAGATCATGGGAGTGGACGTCTTCTCTGCCGGCAATTACGACGAGAAAGCTGCTGGCGTCGAGGCGGTCCGCTATGAGGACCCCTCCCTGGGCATCTATAAGAAACTGACTTTGCGAGACGGAAAATTGGCGGGCGTGATCCTGGTGGGAGATGCGTCAGACAGCCACCGCTACATGGAATGGCTCCGCGCGAGCACCGATCTTGCTCCCATGCGCCGTACTCTCTTATTTCCCGAACCGGCCAAAGATGCCGGCCTCGATATCGCTGAGATGCCTGACAGCCACACCGTCTGCGGTTGCATGGGCGTAATTAAAGGCACGATCATCCATGCTATCCACGCAAAAGGCGTGAATACCCTTGCGCAACTCAAGGAATGCACGCGCGCTTCCACCGGCTGCGGGAGCTGCACCGATGTTTGCCAGCAAATTCTCAAGGCGGTGGCGCCGGAATTTGCGGAAGAAGCCAAGAAGACGATTTGCAAATGCCTCCCGTTTGCGGAAGACAACCTGCGCGACATTCTGCGCAGTCAGCAGTTGAAGTCGGTCCAGGAAGTGCTCGAGATCTATGGCAATGGAATTGGCTGCGAGATTTGTAAGCCGGCGCTGAGCTACATGCTCGACATGCTGTGGTGCGGAGACCACGATGAAGACCGCTCGGCGCGGTTCATTAATGACCGTGTACACGCAAATATCCAGAAGGACGGAACATTTTCTGTTGTGCCTCGCATTCGCGGCGGTGTGACTTCAGCCGAAGAGCTGCGCCGCATCGCCGATGTTGCCGATAAATATGAGGTGCGCATGGTGAAGATTACCGGCAGCCAGCGCATTGATCTGCTTGGGGTCAACAAGTCCGACCTGCCGAAGATATGGGCGGATTTGGGGATGCCATCCGGGCAGGCCTACACCAAGGGCGTGCGCATGGTGAAGACCTGTGT
>QIAW01000193.1:7047-16620 GCA_003225655.1 Acidobacteriota bacterium | reverse complement strand
CTGCCCGCGAAATTGCGCGGAAGCAACGGTGAAAGATATTGGATTGGTTGGCCAGGATGGCAGTTGGCAGGTCGTAGTTGGGGGCGCGGCCGGCAAGAGTGTCCGCAAGGCAGATTTGCTGATCACCGTCGAAACCACCGGCGAGGCCTTGCAAGCCGCCCAGCTCTTCTTTCAGTACTACCGTGAAAACGCCAACTACCTGGAGCGCACCTACGACTTCGTCGAGCGGCTTGGCATTGAAAAGATCCGCAAAGAGACCGTGTACGCCCCCGAACCGGCCAGAGAAGCTTTGCTGGAACGTCTGCGCAAGTCAAAGACGCTTGCCCACGACGCCTGGCTGGAACGTGAGGAGCCGGTGCATCCAACCCAGTTCGTCCAGATTCAGCCAATGGAGAGTGTGCTCACATGAAAACCAAATGGGTCCGCATCACGCACTGTGACAATATCCCATTACGGGAAGGGCGTTCTGTCAAAGTGGGCAGCCGGGAGATCGCCATTTTCAATCTTGGAGATCGCTTCCTGGCGGTGGATAACCGCTGTCCTCATAAGGGAGGCCCTCTCAGCGAAGGCATTGTCTCCGGCACTACCGTAGTCTGCCCGCTGCATGCCTGGAAGGTTGACCTGGAATGCGGCGCGGTCAAGAAGCCGGCTGACGTACAGGTTTGCGTGAAAACATTTCGCACCCGGGTAGAAGCTGGCACTGTCTTGCTCGAAGTTTCCACAGCGGAAGTCGTAGAAATCAAGCCCGGGGTTGCAGCGCCACCGGTTCTTCAATCCAATTTCACACAAACTGAGTTATGAGGAGAAGGCCAAAGAATTATGTCTTTATCCAGAAGAAAATTTCTTAAACGGACGGGACAGACGGCCATTGCTGCCATGTTCGCCGGAATGCCATCAGGATTTTTTGGCGGGGCCTACGCCAGTGACGCTCCTGAAACCACGCAGGTACGCTTCGGTATCATCGCTCTGACTGACTGTTCCTCTATCGTGATGGGGCATGAGCTGGGGCTATTCAAGAAATACGGCATCGATTCGGTTGTCTCGAAAGAAGCCTCATGGGCCGTTATCCGCGACAAGCTCAGCCTGGGAGAGAACCAGGCCACACACATGCTGCTTGGCATGCCGTTCGCCTCAACCATGGGGCTGGCGGGATCGCCGGTAAAGCCTATGGTTATCCCCTGGCTGATCAACCGCAACGGCCAGGCGATCACTCTGAACAACCAGTTGAAATCTGCGGGCGTGAAGACCGCAAAAGACCTGAAACCGCTTGTGGACAAGGCAAAAGCATACGCCATGTGGATACGCTATTGGCTCGCTACGGGAGGAATTCACCCCGATAAGGACGTCAGCCTCATTACGATTCCGCCGGCACAGATGGTGGCCAACATGAAAGTAGGCAAGATGGATGGCTTCTGCGTGGGCGAGCCGTGGGGTTATCGCGCCATTCAGGATGGCATCGGCTTTACCGCAATTACCACGCAGCAGATTTGGAAGGACCATCCTGAAAAAGTGTGTGCCTTCACCGAGGAATTCGCCGAGCGCAATCCAAAGACGGTCATGGCAATCCTGAAAGCGCTGCATGAATCGAGCATCTACATTGACAAGATGGAAAATCGGTCCAAGGTTGCAGAGATCGTCTCTCGGCCAACCTATATCAACTGTCCACCTGAGATCATCCTGGCGCGGCTGCAGGGCAAGTACGACTACGGAGATGGTCGCAAAGAGCAAGATCCGAACTACATGATCTTCGCAGATCGAGAGTGTAACTACCCGCAGAAGACCTTCGGTTTGTGGTGGCTGAGTCAGTTTCGCCGTTGGGGAATGGTCAAGCAGGCGCCCGACTACAGCGGCATCGTCAAGAAGGTCTTGCGGCCTGACATCTACCTGGAGGCCATGAAGGAAGCAGGCGTAACACCGAAGGTGCAAGACATGCAGAAAGTGAAGTTCTTCGATGGCGGCGTCTTCGATCCGAATGCGCCGGAAAAGTACGCGCAGGGTTTTGCCATTAACAGCATGGCTGGATGAGGAGTGGAATGATCCGAAAATTCATAAACCTGTTCGTGTTACCGATGACAGGCGTGCTCCTGGTCGGGTGCATCTGGTGGGCAGCAAGCACCTGGATTTCCACTGATCTGCCCTCTCCGCGACAGACCTGGCAAGAGAGCAAGATCTACATCTTCCAGCCGTTCGAGAAACGCGGCGAAATGGACCAGGGTATCGGCCTGCTTGCCTACTACAGCCTGGTTCGGGTGAGTAAAGGGTTTCTGCTGGGCATTGCCATGGCTACACCGCTCGGCTTTTTGCTGGGGCTCTCCAAGACGTGCCATCGGATATGGGATCCGGTGATTCAAGTGCTGCGGCCCATTTCGCCTCTGGCGTGGCTGCCGATTGGATTAATTCTTTTTCGCAAGTCGGAACCTGCTGCCTTGTTCACAATCGCCCTCTGCTGCATGTGGCCCACCGTCATTAACACGATGCAGGGAGTGCGGTCCATTCCTCCCGACTATTGGAACATCGCCAAGGTCCTACGGCTCTCTCCGCTGAAGACTTTCACGCGAATATTATTTCCCGCAACCCTTCCCCATATCTTCACCGGATTTCGTCTGAGTCTCGGTATTGCATGGCTGGTGATCGTAGCCAGCGAAATGCTCACCGGCACTCCGGGAGTCGGAGGCTTCCTCTGGCAGGAGTACAACAGCCTGGTGTACGCACATATTCTGCTGTGCATTTTGACCATCGGATTGATTGGGTTCTTGCTCGACCGTCTGATGGGCACTGTTGAGGCGCGGCTGAGGTCTGTATAAAGGAGGCAGGGGCATGGCTTTTATTGAACTCCAGGGGATCGCTAAATCTTTCCCTACAAAAAAAGGAACGCGGCACGTTCTGGAGAACGTTAACCTCGCAGTCGAGGAAGGCGAATTTGTCTCGATTGTTGGCTATAGTGGCTCGGGCAAATCAACACTCCTGGCAATTGCCGCGGGCCTGCGCAAGGGTGATAGCGGCAAAGTAATAATCTCAACCCAGGGAAGGACCGTATATGGCTTCCCTTATCGGGCATCCGTTGTATTTCAGAACTATTCGCTGCTGCCCTGGTTCTCTGCCATAGAAAATGTGCGATTGGCGGTGGAATCGATGTTTCCTGCATGGCCGCGCAAACGACAGGAGCAGCAGTCAACGCGATACCTGGAGATGGTGGGGTTGGGTAATGCGCTCCATAAACGTCCTAGCCAGCTTTCTGGCGGCATGCGGCAGCGAGTCGCCATTGCACGCGCCTTTGCAGTCGAGCCAGAGATACTCTTTCTGGATGAACCTTTTGGAGCGCTCGACGCACTGACCCGTTCCAACTTGCAGCAGGAGCTTGCGCGCATGTGCTCGGCGCTGGCCAGACCGGTGACTGCAATTTTGATAACCAACAGTGTGCAGGAGGCAATCCTGTTGTCTGATCGCATTCTGCCTATGACACGGGGGCCGCGGGCTACGCTCGGTCCGGCCGTTTCTGTTCCTCTGCCGCGGCCGCGGAGTCTCTCTCTGCTGGTCCATGACGAACGGGCGGTTCATATTGAGGCCAAGATCGTGGAATTTCTCACCGGCTTCGCGCTTGGCGCCGGCAAGGAGCCGCACGCACAAGATCCCGCTGTTATCAATGGCAGGCAAACATCCGCATCGTGGGCTCCGATCAACGAAATTCCCAGCACGGAAGAGGCGCAGGCATGAACCACCTGCTCGAAGTCGCGAACTTGACGAAGATATTCACCACGCCCACGGGTCCTTTTGTGGCCGTTCAGGAATTCGAGGCAGGCATTGATGACGGCGAATTCGTCTGCCTTCTGGGCCATTCTGGCTGTGGCAAATCAACCGTGCTCTCGATCATTGCCGGGCTGGAGAAAGCATCCGTCGGTTCGGTCTATGTTGACGGAAGCGTGGTAGATTCGCCCGGAACCGACCGGGGCGTAGTTTTTCAAGCACCGTGTCTGTTGCCGTGGTTAAACGCTGAAGAAAACGTGATTCTTGCAATTGGCCAGGCTCTTCCTCACTATGGCCGCAAGCAGAAGAAGGAACACGCGCAAAAATATCTGGAGATGGTCGGGGTTGCGGAGTTTTCACATCAACCGCCCGCCGAGCTTTCTTTGGGGATTCAACAGCGCGTTTCGCTGGCGCGTGCGTTGGCCCTGGAACCGCGCTTTCTTCTGCTCGATGAACCTTTCGGGATGCTCGACTCACTCACTCGATTCGAGCTGCAGGATACGCTTCTCAAAGTATGGGAGCAGACCCACAAAACCGTGTTGATGGTGACGCACGACGTGGATGAATCGCTGTATGTGGCGGACCGGTTGATTCTAATGACCGATGGCCCGGGGGGGCGCGTAGGCAAGGTCATGAGCGTGCCATTTGAGCGTCCGCGTGAACGGGCGGCCGTGCTTGAACACCATGAGTATTACTCATTGCGCGAGAGTATCTTCAACTTCCTTGAAGACCATGCGTTGCAATCCTCGATCCGCAGGGCGAATTGATGCCGCCGATATTTTTGGTCATATCCGGAGATGCTCATCGCTTAGTTTTCGCGGGACCATCTCCTGATGGATGAGCGGGGCGCAAGAGAATATGAAACAAAGATCAATCCGAAGCATAGGATTTTTCGATTTGACTCTGACGTATAGGCTTTCTAATCTAGAATGCATCGGACCCCGCGACGGGTCCCTCTTCCCAGACCTTGTAGTCTAAGCAGCGGCCAAGAACGTTATCTCTTTCTAAAGACAATTTATTGAGGAGTAATTCCAGTTGTTCCGGCGGTGTCCGGAACTGGAGTGCAAGTGTATTTCATTGCAAACGGAGACGAAAATGCGTGCAGGTAACAACAGCATAGAAACCTGCAAGGCCATGAAAGACGGCGACGGACTGCGCATACGCGAAGACCTGCCCCGGGTTGTCGAACAAGGGTACGAGTCGCTGACCCAGGAGCAGAAGCAGTTATTGAAATGGGTAGGGGTCTTTTTCCGCGAGCCAACGCCCGGCCGTTTCATGATGCGCATCCGCATGCCCAATGGATTTACGAACAGCGAGCAGTTACGCGCGATTGCTGATGTATCGCGGCAGCTCGGCAACAAGGTATTAGACATTACTACGCGCCAACAGATAGAACTCCGCGGCTTTGCCATTGAGAACGTGCAAAAGATATGGGAGAAACTGCGCAGCGTTCATCTGCACAGCCTGCAGACCGGCATGGACAACGTACGCAATATCAATGGCTGCCCGCTCGCTGGTTTGACAGAGAACGAACTCTTGGATGCTTCGCCTGTCGTGTTCGAGCTCGACAGCATCATCGTGGGAAAAGAAATCACAGGATATCGCTCTTGTGCCCGCCAGAGTGGGAGAACGCGCCGGCTTCAACATTCTTGCCGGAGGCAAGATGGGTTCCGGAGGATTTACTCCGGCAGCGGCCCTAAATGTTTTTGTCGAAGCTTATGAGGCAGCCAGAACAGTCGCTGAGCTGATCAGGATTTATCGCGATTACGGTCCCCGAGATACGCGCACCCGGTGCCGTTTGGCATTCCTCATTGAGGAATGGGGAATCGATCGCTTGCGGCAGGAACTGGCGGCGCGTCTGCGGCGCGAACTGGAGCCCGCCGGCAGAGACATGCGGCGTTCCGGACACGCGGATCACTTGGGGCTTTCGCCGCAGAAGCAGCCAGAGCTGACAGCAGTGGGTTTGTGCGTTCCCACGGGCAGGATCGGTCCGGAACAGATAGCGGAGCTGGCCGATCTGAGCGACACCTATGGCAACGGTCAGGTCCGCTGTACAACAGGACAAAATGTGATCCTGGTCAACGTGCCCAAGCACCGCATTGAGGCGCTGCTGAAAGAGCCGCTGTTGCAGCAATTCTCTCCTAACCCATCGCCGTTTTTTAGAAAACTGGTGGCGTGCACCGGAGCGGACTACTGTAATCTCGCGCTCATTGAGACAAAGCGACACGCCATGGAACTCTCCCGAGCCTTGGATCAACGCTTGGGAAAAGATTTCGCTCCAATGACAATCCATTGGTCCGGCTGTACGGCAGGATGCGGAAATCACCAAGCCGCTGAGCTGGGTCTTCGTGGCTGCCGGACCAGCATCGCGGGCAAGGCGGTTGATGCCGTGGCTATCTATGTTGGGGGACGAACCGGACCGAATGCCGTGGCCGGAGAACAAATCCTCGATACCGTGCCCTGCGATGAAGCGTTGCCATCCGTAGTTGCCGGCATCCTCCAACAACGGGCCTTGATCAAGAACTCACGGCTCCAATCGGCGGTATGCGCCGCTTCCAGCATCCAACCAGAATCCTTTTCCCGAAAACAGCATGCAGAGGCGCGATTCACATCTGCAACGGGCAGACGCGACAGGCAACCTCCTCGCACTGCCGCGGCCTCGATCTCGCTCCCAAAGACCACAAAGGCGATGCTCTGCCGTCTGGATGAATTGTCTTCCGGGACGGGCCAGAAGATGACGGTCATGGGCAAGACGCTGGCAGTGTTCGTGATGGAGGGCCAGGTCATAGCGATGGATGCAGAGTGCCCTCACGAAGGGGGCCCGCTCTATGAAGGAACGGTTGAGAGGGGCTGCATCGTCTGTCCATGGCATGGCTACGAATTCGAGTTGCACACAGGAAGGTGTGACACAGACCCGAACCTGAGTGTCCGCCGATATCCGACCTTTATAGAGGAAGGCGATGTTTGGATAGATCTGAAGGATGAATCCATTCACCGATAAAAGTCAGAAATGAGAAGTCAGGATGGGAGTCGTAGAACAAAAGCACGAGACAAAAAACAATAACGCGAAGAGGGAACAATCGAATGAAGTGCACAAGATTATTACAACTTTTATTGGCGATATTTGCTTTCACCCGGTTGGGGTGGACGCAAACAGCTTCAACAGTGTTATCGGCTTCGTCGTCTTCACCGGCGGCAGCGTCGTCATCCTCTGCGGCCCCGGTACCGCCGCCGGCCCCTGCTTTGGCCGTGGCAGGTTCAAGCCTGAAGATTACAGTAAGCTGGCGTGGCCGCGCCGAGGCCTGGGATTGGTTCAGCACACCGGCCACGGATGGGCACTACGGCTTTGGGGCTTCGCTGCTAAGAGTCGGAATCGGCCAGGACCTGCGTAACCTGGAGTGGCAATTTGAATTCGCTCAGCCCAGCCTGATGAATCTGCCCGCTCACGCAGTTGCTCCCGCTCCCCAGGGACAACTCGGTTTGGGCGCAACGTACTATGTCGCAAACGGGAAAGAAGAAAACGTTGCCTGGATATTTCCCAAACAGGGATACATTCGCTTCAAGTGGACGACTGGCAATGATAATCCGACGAGCTTGAAAGTGGGCCGGATGGAATTTATCGACGGAAACGAGCACATGCCGAAAGATGACACTCTGGCTACGCTCAAGCGCGAACGTATTGCTCATCGTCTCATAGGAAACTTTGGCTTCTCGCACGTGCAGCGCAGCTTTGACGGAATGCACTTTGTCTTCGACACCAAAAATTCAAATACCACGTTCTTTGCCGGGCGGCCAACCCAGGGTGTTTTTGACACCAATGGCCTGCGTGAGCTCAATGTCGACGTCTTGTACGGCGCTCACACCCATGCCTTTGGCGGCAAAAAGGCGCCCGGAGAGGTCCGCGGCTTTGTGTTGTACTACAACGATTTGCGTCACGCGCTTAAGACGGACAATCGGACAGCGGTCGCTCGAACTGCCGACAAGCAGAACATCGAGATTACGACCGTCGGTGGACACTTCCTCGATACCGTCCCGACCAGCATAGGCACAGCGGATTTTCTGCTTTGGGGCGCGGTTCAAACCGGCGATTGGGGAAGATTGACGCAGCACGCATCCGCTGTTTCCCTGGAAGCTGGATATCAACCAAAATGGCCGCTGCTGAAACCCTGGCTGCGCGTAGGCCATTTCTATAGCAGCGGCGACAGCAATCCCACCGATGGCCGTCATGAAACCTTCTTTCAGGTACTGCCCACACCACGCATCTACGCCCGTTTTCCGTTTTATAACCTGATGAACAACACAGATGACTTTGCCCAGCTATGGGTGCGTCCGCACCCACGAATCGCATTTCGCACCGAGTTCCATAACCTGCGCCTGAGCGATTCGCATGATCTCTGGTATCTGGGCGGAGGCGCATTTCAGCAAGGAACCTTTGGTTATACCGGCAGGCCCAGCAGCAACCGTCACCAGTTGGCAAATGTTGTGGATCTGAGCGCCGACTGCAAGATATCTAAAGACTGGGGTGTTACTGCTTATGCCGCCCATGCTCAGGGACAATCTGTAATCTCACGTCTGTTCCCGGCACACAATAACGCTAACCTCTATTACCTGGAGCTGAGCTATAAGATGAGCGCGAATATTGGCGGCAAGTAGGAGCTGTATCATCAATAATTGTGAAGTGCCACAAGGCATTCACTCATCCGTGAATGCCTTGGTTTTTTGACAGGGTAAACTAAGCGGCTTCTCACAATCCTTGCCTGGCGCAGCGCTTCCATTTCCTCCGCCGCACGGCCAAAGATCAGGGGGGCTCCATTCTTCAGGCGTACGACGGTTTCCCCTCTTGGCATAATCTACAATTAAGCGATTTATTTCTTCTTGTGCGATTGCCTTTGTTCCGCAGCGCTTGCCCAAATTTTACAAGTTTCGTGGTAGAAGGAACCAATGCCAGTATCGCGGGTGCTGTGAGGGCATCATACAGAACTACATCCGCGCTCCGGAGTACACGTAAAGCCTTTACCGTAAGCAACTCAGGATCTCCCGGCCCGCTCCCACAAGATAGATCTTCCCCGTCAACTCGTCGCTCCTTCCGTAGATTGGGTTGAGTGAATTTGCTTGTTTATGGACCTAACCTTTGCGCTGCACAGGTACAATAAACAACGGAGCCAGCATGGATTCCGAGTCTGTTCTACCCCTGATCCGAAGCTGCTTAAGTTGCAGATTCCGGGAAGAAAGATTGTTCTGTAACTTGGAGACTGACGCTCTGCATGAACTTGAGCGGCTGAAGAAATCGTGTGCCTTCTCTGAGGGCCAGGTGCTATTTCGTGAGGGCCAGGTCGCAGAAGAAGTGATGATTCTGTGTCAGGGAAGCGTTAAGCTCAGCATTTCATCCCCAGAGGGCAAGAAAATAATTCTGAACATTGCTGATGCTGGCGAGGTACTGGGCCTTAGCTCTGTTATTGCAGAGAAGGAATACGAGGCCACTGCTGAGGCCATGGAACCAGTGCAGGTCAATACGACCTCACGGAAACCATTCCTGGATTTCCTGCACCGATTCCACAATGTGGCCATCCACGCTGCGCGAGAACTGAGCGAAGCGCAATTGCGAGCGTGTAACGAGGTTCGCCTGATCGGTTTGGCCCAATCGGTCCCTCAAAAGCTGGCTGGGCTGCTTCTTCAGTGGGATGAGAAAAATCCTGAGAGCAAGGAGGGGACTGTCAAACTCTGCCTTACTCATGAAGAAGTAAGCCAGCTTCTTGGGACTTCGCGCGAGACTGTCACGCGCGCATTGACCGAACTAAAGAAGAAAAAAATCATAGCCATACGTGGTGT
>QIAW01000193.1:0-6987 GCA_003225655.1 Acidobacteriota bacterium | reverse complement strand
TGATTTTTCTCCTGTCGTGTTCTTAATCCCACGAGATAGGTTCGCCGGAGTGTAAAAACACCCCCAAGTCTGCCTCGCCGTTATCAAAGTGCTTAGCGCAGATCTCAACATGGTAAACGATCTTCTCCGCCGAATTTTCCGTACCGTAGCGGGGAGAGTTTAGTAGAGATGTGACGTACGTCACAGACTCGTCGTGAGCTGCTTAGCGATAATCCGTAGACGTTTTCAACTTCCAAATGCGAGGCACTAAGCCATGGTGAAGGCAAGATTGAGGGGGTCGTTTTGTGCAGCACTGCTCCTGTTGGTGCTAGTTTCTTTCAGAACTGCGTTGCCTCAACAAAGCAGCCCCTCTTCCCAGGGCAAAGCCAAGCCAACGGAAGCCCAAGGCAAGAAACAAAAAGGCCAGGGCAGTCAACCTAATGCCTATGACACCAATGCGGCTGATCCATCGCAGTACGTTGGTTCAGATACCTGCAAGAGCTGTCATGAAGAAATGTTCAACAGCTTTGAAAAAGGGCCGCACTGGAAAACCGAGACTGACAAACATCATGGTCCGCAATGGCAAGGGTGTGAGGCATGCCACGGCCCGGGCAGGGCCCATTCGGAATCAACCAATGCCTCAGATATCATCAATCTTAAGAACCTCTCACGCGAAGAATCTTCTAAACGCTGCTTGAGCTGCCATGAATTCGGCGAAGAGCACAGCAACTTCCTACGCTCGCAGCATTTGAAAAACAACGTAGGTTGTATTGACTGTCACTCCGTCCACACGGCGAAGGTGGAACATCAGCTCTTGAAAAATGCCCAACCTACATTGTGCTTCACCTGCCACCAGGAAATGAAAGCCGACTTTTCCAAGCCTTTTCATCACAAGGTGAATGAAGGCTTGATTGCCTGTAGCAACTGCCACAATCCCCACGGCGGATTCAACACCCATCAATTGCGCGCCACCGCAGCCCAGGACCAGGTTTGTTTCACTTGCCATACGGATAAAGCAGGTCCCTTTGCCTTTGAGCATGCTCCCGTAAGGACAGAGGGGTGTGTCTCCTGCCATACGCCTCACGGATCTTCGAATCCACGGCTGCTGAAACGCAGCCAGGTCAATCTGCTCTGCCTTGAATGCCACACGTTCACGGTAGACTCGGCAGCGCCGGCGATACCGTCGTTTCACAATCAGGCACAGAAGTATCAGTCCTGCACACTATGCCATGTTGCCATCCATGGTTCGAACTCAGATCGTTTTTTGTTTAAACCGTAGAGGGAGAAGGTAACGAGTATGACTCAGACAAAGACTTCTTGCCCTGTTATGGCGTATGTACGGGGATGCTTGCTGGCAGCGGTGGTGCTCTATGCTTTGTGGCTTCCCGCCCAAAAGAAGCCCAGTGATCAGCCGGCGCCCGCTCAGCAGCAGGTTACTGTCGGCGTGAGCGTGGATGCGGCCCGCAAAACCAGTGACCTACCGACCTCCATTACTACGGACAACAATACCGGTGTGGAGAGCGGCGGTTACGAGATCAGGCAATCGGCGGAGTTTGGCGGGCGCATTGCCGATTTCAGCGGTAGCCACGCGATGTGGGACACACTGATTAACCTTGGCTCGGGTCCACGTCTTCTGGAATATACCCTGGACATGCACGCCCCCAAGCACACTGGCATACTGTTTGACGATCTTTCTTTCAGCAACTTCGGCTACGGTGGGGATCCCGACGATGTCACGCGGTTCCGGATGCTCAAAGGTACTCTCTATAACCTGAATGCAAGTTTCCGGCGGAACAAAAACATCTTTGACTATGACCTGCTGGCTAACCCGTTGAACCCGTCTACTTCCAATCCCAACATTCCGATTCTGGATTCCCCGCATGAGTTCCTTGATGTAAATCTGAATTTATTTACGCTGGCTCCAGTGCGGCTGCGTTTTGGGTGGTCAAGGGTCGTAAATGAAGGCCGCACGTTCTCGACAACTCATCAGGGGACGGAAGGACTTCTGTTACAGCCGACGCGGCAAAGCACCGATAGCTACCATGCTGGATTTTCGCTGCGTTTTATCCCCAGGACCAGCATTAATTACGATCAGTTCTACACTTTTTTCAAAAATGACACTTCCGCCCAACTCAATTCTCTTCCGTTTGTTTTAGCCGGAGGGATACCCGTTGATTTAGGACTTCCGTTCAACACGGTGGCCGGGCAGCCCTGTGCCACACCAATTTTGGGGACCGGCTTTGTGAATCCGGCTTGCAATGGCTATTTCCGCTACAACCGCTTTGAGCCCGTTCGAAACTCTTATCCCACCGAACAGATCAGCCTGCAAAGCAATTACTTCAAAAAATTGGACGTTTCCGGCAGATTCGACTATTCCGATACAACCGCGAGAGTGCCTGCCTTCAATGAAGTCTTCAACGGATTAATTACGCGTACCCGTCAGCGGAACTTCCAAACCAACGGCGTCAATATCGGCGTCCATCGAGTCTCCGCGACCGCCGACCTGGGACTCACATTTTGGATCACAGACCAGCTACGGCTCGTGGATGACTTCCGCTTTAACAATTTCCGTATTCCGGGATCGTGGAATCTTATGACCAACTCCTTGTTCGGTGCGACACTGCTTTCGACCCCAAATACGTTCAGTCTCGCGACCTGCCCGCCACCCTTTACGGCCGCCACCTGCCCGCAGCACAACACCAGCTCGTCGGCAGATGTTGTCCAAGACACCTGGAACGACTTCCTGCGGCAGAATGAGAAAGTAAATACGTTTGAGGTGGAGTATGACTTCACGCGCAGAATTTCTGCGCATGTAGGATATCGCTATGAAAACCGGGAGATCACGCACAATATCAGCGATATTCAGATACAGAGTTTCTTCCCGACTTTACCCAACCGTGGTGTCTGCGTGGGACTGCCCGTAGTGAATGGTGTTTGCACTGCGACCGTGATCGTGGGTGATAACAACACCGTTCCCATCCATGCTCATTCAGCCCTGGCGGGTTTTGCCGCCCGCCCCACTGATGCCTTCCGCATCTCTTTCGATACCGAGATCTTCTACGCCGACAAGACTTTCACGCGCATCACCCCAAGGCATCTGCAGCAATATAAGTTACGCAGCACCTATCAGCCGAAAGACTGGCTGAATTTTGGCCTTAGCGTCAATATACGGGAAAATCGGAACGATACAGCCGATATTGGCAATCTCCAACACGACCGGAGTTATGCATTCACCACCACGATTGCACCGGTGAACGCAACGTGGGGGTTGGACCTGTCCTATGACTACAATGACATCTTCTCGCAGACGAACATCTGCTTTGTGGCCACTCCATCGCCTCCGACTGCGCTCAGTTGCGGTGCACCGTTCCTCTCAGGCATTTCGACTTACAAAGACCGCTCCCATTACGGGGCCGGCTCAATTTATTTCAGGCCCATCAACCGTCTAACCACGGCGGTGGGTTACACAGTCACCAGCACCGCAGGAAGTACACTGATCCTGAACCCCAATGCTCCAACTGGACCTCTGAGCTTCAACTATCACTTGCCCACAGCTTCGCTGGCATGGGAATTCACGAAACATTTCACCTATAAGACTAATTGGAACTACTACGGTTACCATGAGAAATCTGATCCGGGACCAACGTTACCGAGAAACTTTCGCGGAAATGTGTTCACCTTGTCACTTCGGTATTCGATGTGATCTGGATCACTGCGATATCCAAAGAGATCGGTAAGAATGAAAGAAACTCAGGGAGGAATCTTATGAAGTTGTTCCAAAAACGGGCAGTTGCGGTTATTGCCTCTTTGGTTTTCGGCTTTGCTATGGCCAGCCATGCTGATGATGGCACGGATACGCTTTACAAAACCAAGTGCCAGGCATGCCACGGCGCAGATGGTACCGGGAATACGCCAGCAGGAAAAAAATTGGGAGCCAAGAGTTTTCACGCTCCAGAAGTGGCAAAGATGTCTGATGACGAGCTCTTTGACATCACGAAAAAAGGCAAAGACAAGATGCCGGCTTATGACAAGAAGCTGACGGACGCGCAAATTAAAGATTTGGTGAAGTACATTCGCAGCTTGAAGTAGACCTGACGCTGGTTCCACACAGGAGGAGGCGTGCCGACCGCATTACTGCTTATTTGTGTAGCTGTAACCGTGGTTCTGATTGCCGTCGTAATAGCTGCCCCGGGCATAACAGTAAGCCGGGGAGGAAAGATACTGGCTTTTCTTGCGCTGTTCATCCTGCCTGTGACCATGGGATTATTCGGTATGTCCGAACACATGGAGCGTTCCAAGCAGACCAGCTTTTGCCTTTCCTGTCACGTGATGCAGCCTTATGGTAAGAGTCTTTACGTGGATGATCCCTCTTATCTGCCCGCTGCCCATTTCCAAAATGCCCGCATACCGCGCGATCACGCTTGCTACACCTGCCACACGAACTACACGATCTACGGGACCATGCACGACAAACTTCGCGGTCTGAAGCACGCATACAAGTACTACATCGCAACCCCGGCCAATCCTATTAAACTCTACGAGCCCTTCAATAACCGTGAGTGCCTGCATTGCCACCAGGGGGCACGTAGCTTTGAACAGGGTGCAGTGCACAATGCGGATCCCGAGACCATGCCTGCAATCAAGAGCAATAAACTTTCCTGCACGTCATCAGGATGTCACGAAGTGGTGCATAACGTTTCTGAACTCGACAAGGTGAAATATTGGACGCCATGACTCAACAAGACGGAACTATCTCGAAGAAGCTGCGCATTGCAGGCATTCTCATTATTCTGGGTCTGATCGTCGAGGGCTTCAGTCTGCTTTGGAACCATACGCTTTCATTCCTGGCTTTTCCCTGCGTCGGCGGAATGTTTCTAGTCTTGGGAATCGTTGTCTATCTGCTCGCTCTGGTTTCGCGTACGACTTAAAGTCGGCACAGGTTTTCTTTCTTCCTGCCTCCCCTGACAACTTTCCATTGATAGCCTTCACTTTCGGGTGTGATGACCATCACAGCGTAAATCCCTCCTATATTGGATCATGAGGTTAGTTCATAGCGAACGAAGCTTGAACTGGAGGTGGCCAATGGGAGTCTATAAGAGAGAACTTCTCCGCGTACTTAAAAACGAACTTGAATTTCTTGAAAAAGGCGGCTATGGAGATTTTGAAAAAGGATCATGGCGGCCGGCGATGTTTTTTGAAGATTCGCCCAGTTGTCCTAACCGGGGTGTAAGCGAAAAGCCAGTGCCCTGCAGCCGGTGCGCGCTGCGTCAGCTCGTTCCACTTGCGAAGAGAGCGAACGAAATTCCGTGCAGAGATATTCCTCTGAACCAGGAGGGTGAGACCTTGCAATCACTCTACGAGACAGCTACTCGAGATGAGGTGGAGTTGAAGTTGGACCAATGGCTGCGAAGAACTATAGAACGGATCGAGAGGGAATTGAAAGACGAAGTATTTCCACTGGAATCTGACACGTCTTTGAATGTGGCCCATGCATGACGTTTGGAGAAAGATAGGCCGGAATATGGCCGCGCTGTGCCACTGGAAATCAGAGTTTGAATTTATAGCGCGCAACTATTGCAGACGGAGGGGAGTAACTGATGAAAGAGCACCACGCGGGCGCATTGCCCGTTTGTGGAGCCTGACAGGACTCCCATAATTTTGCCTACCAGGAATCCTTACGTAAATGTTTTCATTTCTAAGTAGCTGCAAAATATGGGCTTGCGAGAAGCCGCTATGACTGAAACCTTAACGGCGAACTAACTTGATGAACTTTTGCATGCACATCCTAAAACGCTACAACACCGGCTTCCATCGTTCCATCATCCTCCGCAAGTCTGACATGTCCTCCGGACGCATAACTGGAAGTGGCGGTCTCACCGGGCCTGCCGCCAGCCCGATGATATTCATCATCTCTTTCATCACCGTGACCTCGTAGCCTTTGCGCCGGGCACGCAGCGCATAGAGTGGAACCACGTACTCATTCATGAGCCCCAGCAGTGCGGAACTGTTTCCAGCCGCGGCAGCCTCATGAAGCTGTAGAGAAAGCTTGGCCGTAACCGTGGCGATGCTTGAGGTGTAAGTGCGGATCCCAATGCTGTAGTAGCCGGGCACACAGTCATCGCCGATGCCGCCGATCCAGTACAGCCGGTCCCCTACGCGGTTGATGATCTGCTGGTAACGGCGGATGTCGCCCTGTCCATCTTTCCATCCAACCAGGGTAGGGACCCTCGCCGCCAGTTTTTCAACCCACTCCGGCCCAGGATTGACCCAGTCGCGGCTGTACACAAAAAGTCCCAGCGGCGTCGCCGCGCCAATTGCCGCGTAATACTCAGCCAGTGCGCCCTCGTCGGCATTGGGATAATAAGGAGGCAAAGCCAGGATCGCATCCGCGCCGGCGCGCGCCGATTGCTGCGCTAGTTCGATGGCGATCTGCCGGTTGAAACCCGTACCCGCGATGACCGGCACCTTCCCGTGTACCTCTTCTACAGTGGCCTTGACCACCTCTTGATGTTCCGACGGGGTGAGAGAATACATCTCGCCTGTACCGCCGGCAGCGACCACGGCGCTGATCGGATACTTAAGTAATCCTTGAAGGTTATTTCGCAGGCCACTGATATCAAGGGACAAGTCTGTTTTAAATGGTGTGACAGGAAAGGCAATCACGCCGTGCAGTTTTCCACGAAGTTCTTCCGGTTTCATCATCGTCATTGTCACCAACGGGGAAGTATACGCTTCCAATTAGGGTCTACGTGCTTTGTCGTTAATCGGAGGTCCGCAACGCTTTATTTCGTTCCCCTGCGCGCCCTCGCGTATCCATTGCGCAGCAATTCCCCTTCGCTTGCTATCAGGGTTGCTGCTGGGCTTTGGCGCGGAACGGCGCTCACTTTTCGCTCACCCGATTACCAACGCGGGAGTGTGCGCTTCCAACTAGGATCCACATGCTTCCGCATTTCCTCTGCGTCGTCACGCTTGCGGTAAAGACAGGTTGCATAGCGTTCCCGGCCATGG
>QIAW01000199.1 GCA_003225655.1 Acidobacteriota bacterium | reverse complement strand
GCATGTCGCCGGAAGACATGTCCAGCCGTATCTTCTGACCGTTGCTGAATATCTTTTCCTTGAAGGGGCTGGTCGTCGCGTTGGAGGTAACACTAATATCGCCACTAAAAGAAGGCAGACCGGCTGGAGCCTGCGCAGGGACCTGCGCCGCCGCAAACAGCAGCACGAAGATTAGGACCGGCCGGAATGCTGTCATATATGGAAGTAGCTCTAGATTGTGGCTTACCGTACCACAAAACTCCAATGTTTAAAAACCGGGGTAGTAGTGGTTCAGTTTGACATAGCGCCGGCGTCTCGCCGGCTGTCGTGTGGGCATCTTGCCCACACCTCCTGTAGGTGGATATCTCAAACTGTACCACTGCCAAAACCGGGCGCCAAGCGTTTGCGGGGGTCCGACTCCCTTCTTGAGTTAAGAGCCAAAAGCTAAAGGCTAATAGCTAAAACCAACTGCCAACTGCTGAGAGCTGTTCTGCATCTCATTTCGGGCCGGAGTTCTGGCCGACAAACATCATGCGCAGCATCTCTCCCCTGAAGATACTCGTGTTACTGCTCGCGTTTGCGGTAGCGGCGCCCGCCCAGTTGCGGCAGATTGCCATGATTGAGATCCCCGGCCAGCCCGGGTTCGACGCCGCGGTTTTCGCCGATCAATATCTGGTCATCGCCCACAGCGCCGCCAATACTTTAGATATCTTCGATCCGGCGAAAAGAAGAGTCATTGCCCAGGTAAAAGACCTCGCCGATCCGCGGGGCATGGCCGTGGACCCGGAGAACGCCAGAGTCTATGTTGCCAACGCCGGAGACGGCACGGTCGCCGTGATTTCCACGAAGAGCTGGAAGGTGGAAGATAGCATTAAGCTTCCCGCACCGGCAGATGCGTTGCTGCTGGTTCCGGCACGCAAAACACTTTATGCCGCTAACCGCAACCACGAGGCCATTTCGGTCGTACAGATTGCAGGCACCTCCAAGATATTGAGCATCGAGTTAGAGGGCGCGCCGCAGGCGATGGCGTTTGATCCGGCGCAGAACCTGGTATTTGCTTCTTTGCACGGACGTGCCGAGATCGTTGCCCTTGATTCCAGCAATGCCATTGCCCGCCGTTTTAAGCTCAATGCCTCGCAACCTACAGGGCTTGCCTTCGATACCCAGGGTCGCAAGCTCTATGTTGCCGTCCGCTCCGCTGTGCTCGTTCTCGATGCTGCAACCGGGGCGGAGGTGGCGCGCGTACCCAGCGCCAACGGCACCGACAGCCTGTGGTTCGATCAGGCCACACACCGCCTGTTCGCCGTCTCTGCGGATGGTTACGTGAACGTGATCAATACCCAGGGCGGCAAATATGCCAGCGAAGAGGAGTTCAGGACTGAGGTGCGCGGCCACGCTCTTGCTTTTGACCCGGCACGGAATTTTATTTACCTTCCCGGTGGCCGCGAGGGCCGCTCCAAGCTGGTGATCCTGCGGCGTTTCGAGAACCCCAACCACTCCAGTATTCTAGAAGCCAATAAACCCACCTCGCTCCCCCCCGCGGAACAGGTCGCACAAAAAAGTAAACCTCGAACGAATTGATATCAAAGCCTGGAATATCAGCAATTACGCAAGATCATTGTCCTGGCATTCGGCGACAACGGGGCTGGATGCGCCCTTTCTCGTCGGTCGACAGCTCGGGCTGGCACAGGGACGATGGAAGTTGACACCAACGGGTAATTTCTAGATAATAAGGCGGTATTTTTATCATGCACACTTGGCGATTTAGCTACGCTTTTACCTACCGCTACTACTATGTGAGTAGCGGGTGTGGGGCGAGGCTTGTGCGTGAGATAAAGACGCAATCATAAAGTAAAGCCAAGTTTAAATCCCACAACCGCGACTCAAACGAGTCGCGGTTTTTGTTTATGTGCGAATAACACTTTCAGGCAATTGCGTCAGCTAGTCAGGAATTCTGCTTTTGAAAACTATCAATCGAGATTAAGGAGCGCGAGGTTCAATGATTATCAATATGCGAGAGAGAGCAAGCGATGAGCAAATACAACACATTATTGACCGGGTGAAAGAGGCCGGTTTCCAGGCCCACATCACCCGCGGGTCAGAGCGAACCATCGTAGCCGCCGTGGGCAGTGGCGGACGGCGGCACGAGCTTGAGGCGCTGGCGGCGGCAGCCGGCGTTGAGGAAGTGGTTCCCATAGCACAGCCGTTCAAACTGGTGAGCCGCCAGGTGAAGCCGCAGCGCTCGGTTGTAGACGTGGCTGGCGTCCACATTGGGGACGGCAGTTTCGTGGTGATCGCCGGTCCGTGTTCGGTAGAGTCCGAAGAACAATTGTTTTCCACCGCCAAGGCGGTAAAGGCCGCTGGAGCGAAGTTGTTGCGAGGCGGCGCTTACAAACCGCGTACCTCGCCCTACGAGTTCCAGGGACTCGGTGTAGAGGCACTAAAACTGTTGCGCCAGGTGCGCGAGAAGTTTGGTCTGCCTGTGGTCACCGAAGTCATGGGGACCGAAGACGTCGAGGTGATCTGTGAGCACGCGGACATGTTGCAGGTAGGTGCGCGCAACATGCAGAACTTCAACCTGCTGCGCCGGCTCGCCAAGGTTGACAAGCCGATTCTGCTCAAGCGTGGCCCTTCGGCCAGCGTCAAAGAGTGGTTGCTGGCGGCCGAGTATCTGCTCGCGGGCGGCAATCCCAACGTTGTGCTGTGCGAGCGCGGCATCAAGACCTTTGAGACTGAGACCCGCAATACCCTCGATCTCGCGTCTGTTGCCCTGGCACGCGAGCTGTCGCATTTGCCGGTGGTTGCCGATCCCTCACATGGAACCGGGCGGCGCAGTTTGATTCCTCCTATGTCCCGTGCTGCTGCGGCATTAGGCGCCGATGGACTTATCGTGGAAGTGCATCCTTGTCCGGAGCGGGCGCTCTCCGACGGACCACAGTCGCTCGACTTTTCCGCCTTCGAAGGTCTCATGCGCAGCCTGGCGGAACCCCTGCGTCCCGAAATGGTGAAAGAGGTCAAGATGGCAACTGTGTAATTCCAGTAAAGTGGGTCTTGCCCCCATCTGATCATTGGTGATGGATGTAGTAGATTACGCCGCTGTAGTCGTCGGTCAGCAGGAATGAATCTGCACCGACGCGCAAAATATCACAGGGACGGCCGTGCACGACTCCGTTTTCCAGGAAGCCAGTGATGAAGTCCTCAGGTTGGGAGTGTTGCCTGATGCGTACCACTCGATAACCTCGCCGCAGCCGCCGTTTCGAGGAGCCGTGCAGCGCTACCAGGAAGGAAATCTGCAGCGCGGCGTTTTGCGTGCTGGAATCGAAATATTCCAGTCCTAACGGCGAACTGTGAGCGGCAAAGGTGGCAAAGGGAGCAGGCATCTGGTCGCAATCCACCTTCTTTCCCGAGGATGCGAACTTGGGGTCGGAAGATATTTCACCATTCCTGAAATAGCAGTACGGCCAGCCATAGTTCAGCCGCTTGCCGGAGTGCAGCAGATCGTGGTCAAGCGCAAACATGGTCTCGTCGGGCGCGTCATCCCCCAGATGATCGGCGCCCATGTTGGTGGCAAAGAGAGTGCTATTGACGAAGCGAAGACCAACCGCGTTGCGCAGCCCGGAAGCCACAATGCGCGCATGTTTGCCGTCGGGGTCCATCTCCGAAAGGCTTGCGCGTATCTCTTCTTTTTCCTCGCAGGCATTGCAACTGCTGCCCACAGAAATATAGAGATGCCGGGAGTCTCCGCCGTCACTGAAGGCAATGGTGCGTGTGAGATGCCAGCCGCCATATTTGTAGCTCAATCCATAATCAGGATAAGTTGCCAATACCTCCGGTTTGGATGGAGAAAAGCTCTCGCCTAAGTGAAATCGGTACCGCTCCAGTTTGTCGGTGAGCGCCAGGTACAGCCAGTTTGCTCCATTCGAATCGGTATCAAACGCCACGCTATTCGGATTGCGCAACCGTCGAAGATAGGGGACCACCCGGGCGATCTTGCCGGTTTTAGGATCAAAGCCATCCAGAATATATATGCTGCCCAGGGAATTATCCGAGAGGTCGTGCATATCGGTCACGAAAATTCGTCCATCGGGCGCCTTGGCCATGAAGCGTACGCGTTTCAATCCTTCAGCGGCGACGGATATTTCGAATCCCTCGGGAAGGTTTAGAGAGCAGCGTAAGTTCTGTGTGTCTTTGTGCCTGGAGAGGAATAAGAAGGACAAGAGAAAACGCCAGGATGGATAAAGAACAATAAACAGCAGAGCTGCACTTGCCAGATTGCCGAAGCTTCATCACGGTTGAAATCAGCCTCATTCTGAGTGGATTGGTTGCATTTCCAATGTAACAAATTGCGACACCACAGAGGCTGTTATCGTGAATTCAATCCTGCCCGAAATTGATATATCGCTGCATGAATTTGCTTCTACGCTGCTCGTTCAAGCGATGGCCGGTCCCACTTGCTCAGATTCGCGCCTGCTTCATAGGTGCTTTGCAGAAAATCCATCAGCCTGGCGCGGGGAAAATCCGCTGTACGCACATCGTCATACATCAACAGAAACTCCTTAAGCCCAGAATGATAAAAAGCCTCAGAAGGTTTGACCAGCGACTTGGAAAAACCCTCCGGCTCAGGCGCCGCGTACGCGTAAAATGCGGCGCCGTTCACATCGCCGCCCCCCGGCCAGAATCCCGCGCTGATCACTTCGTGAGAATAAGCTTCTCGAGTGATTGAATCCGCCCCGGGTCTTTCGGGGGCACGCCGGCCCGAGAAGCGTGTCACCGCCATATCGAAGCTGCCCCAGAAGAAATGGACGGGGCTGCTTTTGCCGATGAATTTTCCGCGAAATTCTTTTAAGACCTCATCCACCTGGATTAGGACACGCCAAAAGGCGTTGGCATACATCGGGTCGTAGGAAGCATGCTGCTGGTCCTGATCAAATGGAATCGGATCGGGGACTTCAACCGGTACATGCCAGATCTTGACCTCAAAGCCGAGCGAACTCAACGTGCGCATGAACTCTTCGTAAAAATCGGCGACCGAACGAGGATACAATCCAATCCTCTTGAGTTCTCCTGTATTAGTCTTGATTGTGAGATGGTGATCAAGAAAATCAAACTCGACCTCAAAGATGCTGTTACCGCAGGGAATAGGAGATGT
>QIAW01000025.1:1195-8591 GCA_003225655.1 Acidobacteriota bacterium | reverse complement strand
ACCACACGCTTGCCGCCTTTGGCGTCAATGAACCAGACGCGATGCCCCGGCGGATCGGTGAAGTAGACCTCGTTCTTTTGTGTCACTGCGAGGTCATTGGAGTCGACGTCCTCAGCCAGCACTGATTCTTTTCCCTCCGGCGTATAAGCGACGATGCGGCGGCGGCCGCTCTGGCAGACATAAAGCCGGCCATCGGGACCGAACATCATGCCGTTGGCCCCACCACTGTCTTCCTTCCACACCGTGATTTTGCCGTTCACATCGATCTTGTGAATGCGATTGTTCTTGGTGTCGGTGAAAAAGACGTTGCCGTCTTTATCTACCGCGGGACCTTCAGTGAATTTGAAGCCCTCGCCCAGCAGTTCCCATTCCTTGCCCGGCTCCAGAAACGTATAGACGCCACGCTCCTGCAGCAGCGTGGGCTTTGCCACCGGCTTGGGATAATCCTTCCACAGCCAGCGCAGCGCATCAGGCAGAATCGCCCCACCGTGCTTGCCGGTGTGGCCCTCGGTTCCGGCGGCGAACGTGCTCTCGTAGCCGGCATATTGAAGCGCGGAAAAGATCTCCTGATTTCCCAGGAACCAGTTGCCGGCATAGTTGTTCTGGTCGGCGCTGCCATCCTGCAGGAAGACCCGCAGAGGTTTGGGCTCGGTCTTGCGGATGAGCGTAGCCAGCAGCTCTCCGCCGCGAAGATTGGTGAAGCTGCCGATAAAACTCAGCACGCGGCGGAAGGCATCAGGCCGGGTCCACGCCGCATTGAAAGCAGCGATGCCGCCGGAGCTCGAGCCGGCGATAGCGTAATCATTCGGATCTTTCGACAGGTTGTAGCGCTTGCCCACCTCGGGCAGAACTTCCTCGATGAGGAAGCGCGCATAGCGGTCACCCAGGGCGTCATATTCAAAGCTGCGGTTGTAGCGGTTCTGCTGTTTCGGTCCGAGCGCCGGCAGTACGCCGGGATCGATGAAGACGCCAATGGTCACCGGCATGTCGCCCTTGTGGATCAGGTTGTCAAAGACGATGGGGACGCGAAAGCTGCCGGCCTCGTCCGCCATTCGCTGGCCATCCTGAAAGACCATGACGCAGGCCGGCTTTTCGGCTTTGTACTGTGCCGGGACATAAATCCAGTAGTCGCGTGTGGTCGCAGGATAGATCTTGCTCGTCCATGAATATTTGGTGAGCGTGCCCTTGGGAACATTGGTTTGGCGCTGCGAGTCAGGGCCGAGGGTGTATTCCTCGGCGCGGAGCAGTGCAGCGCAGGCAACAACCAGGAAAATCACAATAGGAATTTTGCGCATTTGTTTTGGAACCGGTCAACCGGTCTTCGACATTCTACGCGAGTGGCAGATAGCCTGAAACAGGCTGCGTCTGGTAGGCCGATCACGGAACTTCTTGGCCGTATTGCCGCTATCCTTTATCCTTGCAGTTCATGGCAAGCACGGCAATTTCAGCACCCAGCCCCAGTGGGGAAAAACAGTCTTTTCTGGCCGACGGAATGATGATTGTCATCGTCATTACCGTGGCAGAGCTGGTGCTGCACTGCGTCTTCAATAACCGCTACGGATATTTCCGCGACGAATTCGATTACATGGCCTGCGGCAACCATCTGGCCTGGGGCTACGTGGACCATCCCCCGCTCATACCCTTTGTGGCCAAGATCAGCCGGCTGGCGCTTGGCGACTCGCTGCGCAGCATACGTTTTGTTCCCGCTCTGGCCTCTTCAGCGCTGGTGATGGTGAGCGCCATGATCGCGCGCGAGCTGGGCGGACGCCGCTTCGCCATTGTGCTCTGCGCCATTGCCGTGGCCATTGGGCCGTTTTATCTTTCCGATGGAAGCCTGCTGACCACCAACAGCCTCGAACCAATTCTGTGGATGGGATGCGCCTACTTCGCAATCCTTGCTATCAAGCGCGAGAATCCCCGCTATTGGCTCTGGTTCGGTGTCGTCGCCGGCATCGGCATGGAAGAAAAGTATTCTATTGCCATGCTCGGCCTGGGCATCGTCATCGGGCTGCTGCTGACCGAGCAGCGGCGCGTCTTCGCTGGCAAATGGATCTGGCTGGGCGGAGTTGTGGCCTTCCTGATTTTTCTCCCTAACTTTATCTGGAACGTCCAACATCACTGGCCATTTTTGGAGCTGGTGCGCAACATCAAGGCCAGCGGCCGCGATGTTGAACTCTCTCCGTTGCAATACGTCTTCCAGCAGATTCTGCTGATTCATCCCTTCACCGCGCCTATCTGGATCACGGGCCTGGCCGCGTTCTTGTTTTCACCCCGCCTGAAGCCTTATCGGATGTTCGGCTTCTGTTACCTGGTGATGCTCACGCTGTTTATCGTCATGAAGGGGAAAAACTACTACCTCGCGCCCATCTATCCTGTGCTGCTGGCCGCGGGCGCCATCAAAATTGAAAGCGGGATCCAGCATGCGCAGCGAGGCTGGCTGAAGCCCGTCATCGTGGTTCTGCTGCTGGCCGCGGGAACGTGGTCGATTCCCTGGGTGATTCCGGTCCTGCCTATCGAGCGCTTCATCGTCTACATGAACAAGACCCCTTTGAAGGCCCCCCGCACCGAGCACAGTCATATGCGGGCCGCCCTTCCCCAGAACTACGCTGATCAATTCGGCTGGGAAGAGATCGTGGCCACAACCGCGCAAGCCTGGTCGCGGCTTGCTCCCGCGGAGCGAAAAGATTGTGGAATCTTTGCCCAGAACTTCGGCCAGGCCGGCGCGATTGATTTCTTCGGACCACGCTACGGCCTTCCCCCCGCTCTCAGCGGCCACCAGACCTACTACCTGTGGGGTCCACGAGGCTACTCCGGCAACTGCCTCATCGTTCTCGATGACAACAAAGAATCTCTGCAGCAGAAATTTGAACGCGTTGAGTATGTGGGAAGCTCTGACAATCCCAACGCGCTCGAACGCCACATTCCCGTCTACATCTGCCGCGGAGCGAAGTTCGGCACCCTGGCCCAACTTTGGCCGCAATTGAAGAAATGGCTGTGAAAAGAAAGTGCTCAGTACTCAGTACTCTGAGTACTGTTTCTAAGAATGTTGACCTTGCAAAAGGATTTTCACGTTACAATTCTTCATATCCCCCGGAAAAACCAACCGTTTCCCCCAGAAGCTCTGCGAGGTCAATGTGCTCCTGCGTAAGCTCTGCTTTTTGATTCTTGTGTCGTCTGTTGTATTGAACATGGCAGGTCAACTGTCCGGTCAAGTCCAATCCGCTTCGCTGCGCGAAGCTGGCCCTTGGCGCCGTGTCTCGCCCACGGCGAAGAAGCTGGATGGCCCGGTTCTATACCAGATCATCTTCCGCTCCAGCGCCACGCCCAACCACGTGCCCGCTATCTCTTCTAACTTCACGCTGATGGATTCACCCATAACCGTGGGCGGAGGCAACGTCGCCATTGGCGGAATGTCAGTCAATGGAAGCACCGGCTTGATCTCTTTCGCCAACGGACAGCCGTTCGCGGGTAATGGCTCGGCGTTGACCAACCTCGACGCTGCCAGCATTGCAACCGGCACGGTGCCGGTGGCAAGGCTTCCGCTGGGTAGCTCGTCCGACACTGCCGCCGGCCTGATTGTGCAAACCAACGATCCACGCCTCTTGGATGCGCGCCCACCGCTGGCGGGCAGCAGCTTCTACATCCAGAACACAAACATTCCGCAGTCAGCCAGTCTGGCTATTACCGGGGATGCGACTGTGGGAGGCACTGTTTCGGGCAACGTTGTTACCGGCTATCTGCAGGCTACCAGTGCCGCCTCAGCTCCCGCTAGTTGTACGGCCGGAAACCGCGGCCAAATGTATTTCAATACATCCACTAATCAGATCAATGTCTGCAACGGCAGCACATGGGGAGCTTCATCAGGGGCGCCGGCCAACAGCTCAGGCTCGTTGCTGGCCGATTACGAGTTCGATGAAGTTTCGGGAACGAGTTTTGCCGACAGCTCGGGGTTTGGCAATACCGCGACAAATTCTATTGCAGGCATCGCGCCGGGAAGCGCCGGACACAGCGGCAAGGCAGTCTTCTTCGCTGGTGGGACCGTGGTTGCCGCCAACGTTCCCAATTCTCCACAGATCTATGTCGAGGCCTGGATCAATCCGCAACCGTTCAGCACGACCACTACTATCTTGAACAAAGGCGGAATCTTCTATCTGAAAAGAATTCCATCAGGCGGGCAGGTCCTTTTTGGAGTGACCATCAACAGTTCAAGCTGTGCTCCCACACTCTATGCCAATATACAGCCCAATACTTGGAGTCACGTCTCTGGCTGGTACAACGGCGAGAACGTCACCGTAGAGGCCAATGGGCAAACGGCTACGGCCGCGTGCGCCCTCGGCCCTCTTCCTATGAACTCGAATGCCAGCGTGGTGATTGGAGCTGACGACGCCAATGGCATAACATTTCCGTTTTCGGGAAGTATTGATGAGGTACGCATCTGGTCAGTAGCGCCGCCTGCGAATAACCCAAGCCCGCTTGTGATCCAGACTTCAGGCACTCTCACAACCACATCCTCGGGATTTACAAATGTAGGATTGACCTTATCTGTAAACAGCGGACAGGTCCCCCACCTGATTACCGTCTTTCTAGGGGCAACGACCGCTGCCGGCGGAGGCGCGGCGAACTATCGCATTCTGGAAGATGGAAGCAATGTCCTGTTTGCGACGACCGTTCTTTACCCGCTCAACGTGCTGCTGCCTATGAATTTTTCCGCTTATTACTTGCCCAGTCCGGGCATGCACACGCTGCAAGTGCAATTCGCAAGTCAGAACAACAGCACCCAGATATCCGTCGGCTCAGACAACTCATCGCGACTGATAGGGTTACAGCGCCTTCAGTAAAGAATCGCTAGTGCGGTTTGGGCTGAGGCGAGACATTCACCGTCTGCGTGGCGGACTCGCTGCCATCAAAGCTGCCGTTCCCCAGATAGACTGCTTTAACGACGTGCATACCCGGATGCAATAACCCCGTTTCCAGGGGTAGAATGGTCGCACTTCCGTTCACCAGCGGCACCAGGCTGCTGAGCTGCGTGTTTCCCTCCAGCAAAATCACCTCGCCTGCCGGCGTGCTGGTGGCCGTCACAGTCACGGTGAGCACCACCGGTGCTTTCTGGTGGAAATAGATCTGTGTGGGAGCGCTCAACTGCGTGCTGGTCGAGGTCCCGCTTCCTGCCGAGGTTACAACCTGGGTCAGCGAAGCGGAAGTGCTGGAGGAGAAGTTCCCGTCGCCATTGTAGGTGGCCGTGATGCCATGCACACCCTGAGTCAACGACGAAGTCGCGAGGCTGGCGGCGCCGCTGGTTAGAGTAGCCGGAGTGCCCAGTGGAGTAGTTCCGTGCATGAACTGCACCGTGCCAGTCACACTGGGCGGCGTCACGGTGGCCGTGAAGGTTACAGACTGACCAACCGGCCAGGGATTGTGGTCCGATGTAAGAGCCGTGGTGGTTGGCTGATTGACGGTCTGAGTAAGCGGTGTACTCGTGCTACCCAGAAAGTTCGCGCCCCCGCTGTAGACCCGCCGTAATATCGTGCGCACCTACGGACAATGAGAACACAGTGAACGTTGCGGTGCCGCTGCTCAACGCCATCGGCGCACCTAAATTGCTGTTTCCATCCTTGAACTGCACGGCGCCCGTCGCGCCGGCGGGCGAAACTGTAGCCGTAAGCGTGACCGCCTGACCAAATACCGAGGGATTATGGTTCGAGCTGATTGCCGTGGTGGTTGCAGTCGGATTCACAATCAGTGTCACCGGTGACGAATGGCTCAAGCTCGCATAGGTCCCTGTGATGCTCAGCGGATAGCTGCCCACCGCCGTCAAATTGGAAATGGTCAGCGTGGAAGAGCCTGACCCTATATTGATGGTGCTGGGATTGAAAGTGGCCGACGCCCCTGGGGGCAAACCGCTCACGCTTAAGCCCACATTGCCCGCGAAGACATTGATGGGATTAACCGTCACTGTATAGGTGGCGTTGTTTCCGGCCGTGACGGTCTGCGTACCCGGCGCCGATCCCACCGTAAAATCAGTGCTGCAATCGTCCGCTCCCTTGGCCAGGCAATAGTTGCCGTAGAGAACATCCTCATCACGAAGGTCCTGCGGGTTATTCAGGCTGCGATAAATTCCCCATTTGGGACGGCAGAACGTCGTGCCCGTCCGCCACAGGTCAATGTTATTGTTGCTATAGGTCAGAAGCACAGCGCCGTCGCTCACGCGCTTTAGAACAATGGAATAACTTCCGTTCGATCCGAAGGTGATTCTCTCCGAGGCTTCGACCCAAATTCCTAAAAACGGCGCCAGGGGTATATTTTTTACTGTTCCCAGGGTGGTTCCGGGTGTAGAGCCGTTGTGAATGATTTGCAAGGTGTTCGTGCTGCCTTTGCGCGGCGTTAGAGTGATGATTGGAGCATCGGCATCCCCATCACCCGCTTTGATCTGGTGAATGTGGGTGAAACTGGTAGAGGGCTGGAATGCGGCATCCAATTTGAATTTCCAGCTATAGTTGACGGTATCGCCAAGAAAGGCCTGCAAGTAATCGGGCGAGGGGCCGTAGGTCTTGATCTCAAGCCGCTGCCGGTCCGTCGCAGTGCAGCGATCGTTATCGGGGGTAACGTGTATATGAAAGACAAAAACATATCTCGCGAGATCATTGTCAAACATCTGGGTGATGTGCGGGCCGAAGGCAGGGTGAATACAATCTGGAGTCTCCTCGGTACCCGGCCCCAGTTTGTTGTCAATGAGAGTGTATGCAGGTGTCTGGCCGTCGGCGGTAAGAATCACCGGCCCTTGCGCCAACGCAGCCGAGGCGCACAGGAGCAGGCTTAAAAGAACAAAGCTGTATTTTGGGCCAAACTTCGTCTGGGACATCACCATAGTTTCATTGGTCGTATGCGAATCCCGTAGCTTGTGCGGCAGAAGGCACTCCGATGTTGTCTCTATTAATGGTGCCATGTACCGCTATACGGTAAGGGGGATGGCAATGATTGTACCTTGCAGACTGTAAAGGCGCCAGCAGTAATCTCGGCGCTCCAGAATTTACCTCGATCCGCTGCCGCTTGGGTTTCTGAACCCTCTGTAGAACAAATAGTTTCGCAAAAAATAGCCGGCCGGCACCACGCAAACTTGTTACCGGCCGGCTGTCGAAGTTCCCACATCTCAGGGGTGAAGTGAGATGGGGACTTTCTCCCTCTGTTCTTGAAGAACGTCCTCGCAGCAAGAACTTGCAAAAAATCTGCTGAGCTGATTTCTGCTGACCTTATATCTATCCAACTGAATCCCGCCCGCTGAACTATGCCCGGCCCGTCTTAAGCCACTGCGCCCAGTCTGGGCGCCCATTACGAGCGGCAACTTCTGCGGCGCGGCGCCAGTCGTAAACAACGGCAATGTGCTCGACCTGCCAGCTAT
>QIAW01000025.1:0-1182 GCA_003225655.1 Acidobacteriota bacterium | reverse complement strand
ATCCCACGCTTCCAGGATTCACGATCATCTGCCCTCCAGGCAGCATCACCGTTCGTGGCATGTGGCTGTGCCCGCACAGAATGAGAGCGTGTGAAACTCCACCCAGCAGGGAGAGTATCTTCTCCGATGGCGCAAGAGAGGTGCCTGAAGAACCTACCTGCTCAAGCAGGTAAACGTCATCCGCATGAGGCGTGCCATGGCACAAGAGCACACCTTCCTGCTCCCACAACAAAGTGGAAGGCAGTTTGCCGAGCCAGGCGCGGTGATGCATCTACCGTGATGGTTTGTGCCGTTACCGGATCGGCTTGGGTTACGTTCGCCGAGCCACGGTTGATAGTAAACGTGGAGTCATACACTTGGATCTGCTGGCCCTTGTAGACCAGGGCAGCTCCGTTGGGGACAGCCATAGTGTAAGTTGTGCCCGAGACATTGTTGATTGTTCCCAGCACACCGTTGCCGTTTGTTTGCAACAGCTTGTTCAGGAACGCTCGGAACTGCGCCATGCCGTTGGCGACCTCGCGCTTCACCACGCTCTCGACCGCCTTCTCTTTGGAATCGGTGGTATAACGCACCTGGGTATTGATTTCAATCGGGAACGACCAGTAGAACGGCGTCACCTGTGCTACGTCGTACAGGGTTGCCGAGCCACGTCCTACCGCTCCGCCGTCCGGTGAATACTGCTGGCCGCGGCCGCCAGGTGTGATCTGCAGTGGAATGCGCATCAACCGCGCGGATACATATTCAATGTCTCCGCGCTTTTGGATCAGGCCGAGAAGTTCGTCATCGCGTTCGTACATGAGCGACAGAACATCGCGGACTTTTTCCAGTTGCGCAGCCAGACTATCGGTTACGTTTTGTGCTGCACCTATGGGCATAATTGCTCCTTAGTTTCGAGTTTTTAAGTTTCCAGCACAAAACCTGAAACTGGAAACTAGAAACTTTATTGCGTGGGCAACGCCGTGCTGTCACTATCGCCTGAGGGCCCAATCAATCAATTGCTCGTCTGACATGTCGTGCGCTTCATCTCGAGTGAGTTTGGCGCTCGGTCTGCCGTACGTGAGTCCACCGCCGCTAATGTCAGCGCGGCGCGCCGCGCTTTCCGCCTTTTCGGCTGATTGTCTTCCTTGTTCAATTTGCCGTGGCGTCCAGGCTTGCAACACCTGTTTGGCCACGGGCTTGAGA
>QIAW01000194.1 GCA_003225655.1 Acidobacteriota bacterium | reverse complement strand
ATCAGGCCGCGCAAGATGTTTGGCGGCAACCGCGGTCGCGGCTCCGGTGCGCAAAATGGTGATTTCAATGGAATCCATCACTGCCAGGGGATAACCATTCGTAGCATCGCTGAGAACAATCAACCCCTGGATATTGGGCATAGCGAAGCGTTGAGCGTTATAGAAAAAGTTGCCGTTGAGTTTCGCGGCAAAGTAAGGAGGGGAAGAGCTGAGCAGCGCCGCCTTGATGTGGAAGCCTCCATCCCTGGCTGGCATGCCCAGAACTTTGGGCGCCGGACTTCTGCCCTCGCCATGATGTCGAAAGGCGTCTTCGACTGCAACAATACATTCATCGAGGGTAAGAAGAGCGGAAATATCGGGTCGGCTAAGCAATAGAGTGCCCGGCGATGTCGTCATAGGTACCTCCTGGCTGGAAAGCTGAGCGCCGCATTGACCGGGTTTTCTGCGTTAAAGATAATGTATGTTATTTATATCACAAATAATGTTATATATATAACATATATGAGGGGATCTGGTATGGAATTATGGATTACGGATCGCATTCAACTGATGTTGCTGCTTTCAGCCTGCGCTGTGTTGTCGTCGCTTGAGGCTTTCGTCCCTTTGTTTCAATATCAACGCGGCCGCTGGCGCCGTGCTGTGCCTAATCTGGCACTCGCTTTTGCCGTGGTTCTGGTAAATCTGACAATGGCCTCGATTACGGCCTGGCTCTCGGCTGCAGTGACCCGGAACCACATTGGATTGCTCGCCGGTTTCCACTCACATCCCTGGGTTCTGGCAACATTGGGCGTAGCAGGTTTGGACCTGTTTGCCTATCTCGCCCATCTGCTGTTGCACAAGGTTCCTTTAGGTTGGAGCTTTCATCGCGTGCATCATTCCGAGTTAGAGGTTGATGTCACTACTGCATTGCGGCAGCATCCAGGTGAGACATTGTGGCGAATATTCTGGCAGCTTCTGGGAACTGCTGTTTTCGGATTGCCTTTCTGGATCGTTGCCCTGTATTTAATTCTCTCAAGTCTGAATGCGCTGTTAGAGCATGCGAATGTGAGGATGGGCGGCCGCTTCGAGAGATGGCTTCGGCTACTGATCGTGACGTCCAACATGCACAAGGTTCACCATTCCCGCCAGACGAGTGAAACGGATTCTAACTATTCCAACATTTTTTCTTTCTGGGACCGGCTTTACGGCACATATACAGATCGGACAAACTATAACGATCTTCGCTATGGACTCGATGGTTTTGATAATAATGAACGACAAACGTTGGTGGGACTTCTTAGACTGCCGTTCCGGTCTGAGTACTGAGTACCGAGTACTCTGCCTTAGTAGTCACCCTCAAGACTCTCTTTGAAGAACTCCGCAATCGCCCTGCGTTTGCTGCTTTCGGGAGCGATGAATTGAAATCCATATCGTGAATACTTGCGGTAAATCGTCTTCGCCTGCAACGGCGTGGGCGCACAACCCGCGATTGCAAATTCAATGGAAACAATTTCGCCGACCGGCAGGTCGTGTTCGATGATTGCGCCGAAACCATCTTCGCTGTAATCCACACAGAGGCCTGTAACCCTGCGGTGCTGGAATTGGATTACAACGAAACGGTCGGTCTTATACCGCGGAGTGCGCCGGTACTCGAGATCGCGAATGGTATAGGGTAACTTCTCGGGCATGAACAGGTCTCTGACCGGTGTCTGGCGCCTTGACTTCGCCTACTTTGGCATGGCCAGCCATTATCAACAAGTTACGGTCGTAACCATGCCAAAACCAGCGCATTCGTCAGAAATCACACGCCCAAGACATTTTGATTCCCAGAAGTGAATGGCTTGCGGCAAGATGGATCGCAATAAAGATTACCAACGTAAGTATCCCTTTTTGGCAAAGCCGTAATAGAATTCCCATAAAGAAACCAGAGATGGAATTCTCCGGTTTCCCCCTTCTGCCCCCGGCGCACAGTTCATAAGCAGTTTGATGTAACAACCGAAAGGGAAGGAACATCGAAGGGCACGATATGGAGACCCACAGCAAGGAGACGAAACCAGCGTCAGGTACGGTTGCTCACTTCTGCCGTGATTGGCGCGTACAGATCTCCGCTTGGCTCTTGATTTGCCTGAGCCTGGCTGGTGGCTGGATGTTGCTAAGGCTGCGTGATCCGGCCCGCGCGTCCAGGCCGTTTCGCATTGGTTTTCAGCAGTCGCCCCCCTATCAATATGTTGCGGCGAATGGAACGCCGGCAGGGCCCGCCGTCGAGATCGTCGCTGAAGCCGCGCGGCGCAGACACATTCCCTTTGAGTGGATACTCTCTCCGGAAGGTCCGGAGCCGAACTTGAAAAGCGGAAAAGTCGATCTCTGGCCCCTGTTAGCCGATTTGCCTGAAAGGCATAAATTTCTCTACATTTCTCATCCTTGGCTCACCAACAGCTTTTGGCTTGCTACGCTCGAAACCAGCGATATCTCCACCCCAAAGGATACCGTCGGACGCAGCGTGTTGCATCTTAACGTGAGTGCTACCAACCGGCTCGCGCAAGCATATTTTCCAGGTGCGCGATTGGTGCCGCAACCCACCAACATCGCCGCAATGGAAGGATTGTGCTCGGGGAAGGCGGACGCGGCGATGATTGGCGGAAGCAACGCCGATGCTGCTGGCCTTCGCGATCTTCCGGTCTGCCGCGGCGCGCATATGAAGTTTTATCCTTTGCCCAATGGGATTGTGAATTACGGCATCGGTGCGTCGTTCCAAAGGCCGGATGCCAGCAGGGCTGCGGACGCGATTCGTGAGGAGATCGGAAAAATGTCGCGCGACGGGACGGTATCGGCCGTCTACTTCCGCTGGTTCAAAGATCCAAGTAACGACACCAGTGTCATTTACTATCTCACCGAGGCCCAGCAGCGGAATCTCTATTTGCTCGTTAGACCTTTCGTCTGCGGGATGCGCGGAGGGCTGCCGACCATTTGAATAGCGAACTTAAAGAAGCCTCCGCCGAGCTGGCCGCCGCCTACCTCGAACTGAAAGAAGCATCCCTGACCGATCCGCTGACCAGGCTGCACAATCGGCGGTTCTTTCAAGTCATGATTGAGGCTGAGGTCACCCAATCCTTGCGCCAATATTCGGAGCCCTCTCAAGATAACTTCGAGATGAGGGTCAATTTCCCCAACCGCGACATCGTCTTTTATATTGTGGATATCGACCACTTTAAAAATGTTAATGACATCTATGGACATCCGCGGGGCGATGTCCTGCTGATCGAGGCCGCCCAACGCATCAACGCAGCCATGCGAAAGTCCGATACCCTCATTCGCTGGGGCGGGGAAGAGTTTCTGGTGGTCTCTTTTCCCACCGAGCGCGGCAAAGCAGAAACTCTGGCCCAGCGTATCATGTCTAGTTTTTCCGAGCGGTCTTTCAATTTGGGCGACTCAATCCATATTCACAAAACCTGCTCGGTCGGTTGGGCCCCCTTCCCGTGGTTCGTGAGAGAGCCAACTGCTCTTGATTATGACGAAGTCCTGAAGCTTGCCGACCGTGCCCTCTACATGGCCAAGGAGTCAGGACGAAACTGCGCAGTGGGCTTGATTCCGGCCAGCGTCGAAGCGGAGTACAATCCCGCGCCGGCGGAAGCAACGAATGGCCGGCTTTCAGAAAGTGATCGTGTTGCGGTTCAGAGTATTCACACGGCGGGTCCAGCCGTTGAGGTCTTGAACTAGGATCTGACGGCTGGAACTGAGTCGCTTGAATTCAGGAACTGCCAATCAAGACGCCAGTGATGAATACCAACGCGCCGCCCAATGCCACCTGGGTGGCTGCCGAGACTATGGAAGTATCCATATAGCGGTGCCGGATCCAGGTGATGATGGCGAGCTCCACCAGAACGACAAAGAAAGCAATGGTCATCGCCGCCCGGAAATTGGGAACTAAAAAGGGCAGAGTATGGCCAACTCCGCCGAGCGAGGTCATAGCGCCACAAATCACTCCACGGACCCAGGGGTGGCCGCGACCGGTCAGACTTCCGTCATCCGACAGGGCTTCTGCGAATCCCATGCTGATACCGGCGCCGACAGAGGCGGCCATTCCTACGAGAAAGGCGTCCCAACTGTTTCTGGTCGCGAGGGCCGCGGCGAAAACCGGAGCAAGAGTGGAAACGGACCCATCCATGAGACCGGCAAGACCCGGTTGTACAATCTGCAGAACAAACAACCGTCGACGGGCCTGGTCTTCATCTTCCTTGACCTCGGGCCGCAGCTTTTGTTGGCTGAGCTCCTGCGCCCGATACTCATGGGTGCGTTCCTCCTGGGCCAGATCGTCCAACAATTGCCGGATACCAGCATCCTGGGCACGGACCGCCGCTGTCTCATAAAATCGGCGGGTTTCAACTTCCATGGCGCTGGCCTGCTTCCGCACTGCATCGAGCCCCAGCGGTTTTACCAGCCAGACGGGCCTGCGTTGCACAAAACCTTTTACATCCTGCCGGCGAATCAGCGGAATGTGCTCTCCGAACTTCTGCCGGTATAACTCGATGAGCCGCCGCCGATGCCCAGATTCCTCTACCCGCATGCCCTCGAATACCGTGGCCGAGCCCGGGAAGTCATGCCTGAGCCCTTCAGCAAAATCGGCATAAACACGTTCATCCTCTTCCTCGAGCGAGATGGCCAGGGCCAGAATCTCTTGTTCAGAAAGAGCATTGAAGTTTTTCATAGGATGCATCCTCCCTTTAGCAGCGCAACGGTACAGTTTACTCTGTCGGCGAGAGGGGTTAAGTAGAAGGTGTTAAGTAGAAGCGCGTGCATACAGGAACTCCAGCCAAATTCCTTGTCCTATCTTTAAGGCTTGGTGGACATACTAAGTCTTTGTTGGGACCATTTCGGGACTCCTTCCCAATCTGGTATCGAATGTGTTTCAATATTGAGGTTGTTCTGGACGCGAGCCCCATCAGAGGAACACAATCCACAATGACTCGTTAGTACAAGTCCGTGAATGTTTTTAGGTCAAGTCTTCGGTAGGCCTAAATCTTCTAATTTAAGGAACTGCCAGAAGACAAAAAAGAAATATAATAGCTGGTCTTGGTTGTTAGATGCGTTTCTTTCTGGGTTCCGGTGGTTGTGTTTCTAAAAGGGGAAGTTAGTATTTGCTTCAAGGCCGAAATACCTTCACCTTGTGGGTTCGGCTGCGCTGCTTCGCTAATCAATGTCTGAAAGGCCAAATCTGGTAATGAGGTAGGGCAGCAAGCCCGAAG
>QIAW01000192.1 GCA_003225655.1 Acidobacteriota bacterium | reverse complement strand
ACACCAGCGCTGGAGGCGCGGCCAGAGGTTAGCCCACCGCGAAGCGGTGGGTAAGCTAGAAAAAAGTGCAAGCCCTGGAGGGGCGATACCCAAGGAGGGTTCTTTTCCTGCGACACTGTGCTGTCAATGGAGTTTGCGGAAGTCTAATCCAAATCGTCGATGCACAATGACATTTCGACGTTTTGAAATAAAGTTTTGAAGATAAATTTTAAATCAAAGATGAATAATCGAGGCGGAGGGGCGACACCCAATTGAATCTGTGACGAATGCACAACACAACCAACACGTTTCTAGCTGAGCGGAATTTCAAGAGCATATCGCTTGTCCTGCTTGCTCTCGTGTGTTTGCTCGCGTGGGGTTGCAGCGGCACGGCCTCGCCGCAGCAGAAACAAGGGAGTGGTGCGGCGGCGAACCGTCCGGTTTCGGTTAGTGTGGCAAAAGCCACGTTGCAGGATTTGCCGGTCTATCTCACTGGGCTGGGGTCCGTGACTGCCTCGAATACTGTCAATGTTCGGAGCCGGGTGGATGGGCAACTTGTCACCGTCACTTTCAAAGAAGGACAACCGGTCAGAAAAGGCGATTTGCTGGCGGTGATTGATCCTCGTCCCTTTGAAGTGCAGCTTAGCCAGACCCAGGCGCAATTATTCAAAGACCAGGCCCAACTCCACGATGCCAAACTGAACCTCGATCGCTTCACCGGTCTTTTGCCTTCGGGAATCATCTCCCGGCAACAAATTGATTCGCAGCAGGCCCTGGCCAACCAACTGGAGGGAGCGGTTCGCGCCGACCAGGCGCAGGTTGATAATGCAAAACTTCAGCTCAGTTATTGTCGCATTACTGCGCCTATCAACGGGCGCATCGGATTGCGGCTGGTTGATCCCGGGAACATGGTTCACGCTGCCGATCCCAATGGCCTGTTGGTCATCACCCAGCTCGAACCGATTGCTGTCCTGTTCACGCTTCCGGAAGACAACCTTCCTGCCGTGGCGAAACATTTGCATCAAGGGCCGCTCCAGGTGGAAGCCTATGCCCGCGACGACCAAACCAGGTTGGCGACCGGGACCCTGCTTACGATTGACAATGTGATTGATCCCGCCACCGGCACGGGCCGGCTCAAGGGCATATTTGATAACAAAGATGCGGCCTTGTGGCCGAATCAATTCGTCAACGCGCGTCTGCTTTTGGAAGTGCGTAAGAACAGCATCGTCATTCCTAATGTCGCCATTCAGCATGGACCCCAAGGAGCGTTTGTCTATGTCGTCCGGCTCGACAAAGGTGATAAAGACAAAGACAAGACCGCGGAAGTCCGTCCGGTTTCAGTCGCCTTGACGCAGGGTAACTTGGCCTCAATCGCAAGTGGAGTCAATCCCGGAGAGCTGGTCGTAACCGATGGCCAGGACAAATTGCAAAACGGCAGCAAAGTTGAAGTTCAAACTGGCGGCAGCGGACCAAAGAACGGCGCCGCTCCGCAATCAGGAACAGCAAACTCTGGAACTCCTGCGTCATGAGCCCGTCGCGATTATTCATCTTGCGGCCAGTGGCCACGTCGTTGCTGACGATTGGTCTGCTGCTCGTGGGAATTGTCGCCTATCAGCAACTGCCCGTTTCCGCGCTTCCCGAAGTTGATTACCCGACCATTCAGGTCATGACTTTTTACCCGGGAGCAGACCCGGACGTCATGACCTCATCGGTGACCTCGCCTCTGGAACGGCAATTTGGACAAGTCCCCGGACTGAGCCAGATGACCTCCACCAGCTCCTCGGGCAGCTCGATCATCACCCTTCAGTTCAATCTCGACCAGAACATTGACGTCGCTGAACAGGAAGTGCAGGCGGCCATCAATGCCGCAACCACATATCTGCCGCGCGATCTGCCCAACCCGCCTATCTATAGCAAGGTAAACCCCGCCGATGCGCCCATTCTCACTTTAGGGCTGACATCCGCCACTCTTCCTCTTTCCAAGGTTGAAGATCTCGCCGATACGCAATTGGCGCAGAAGATTTCTCAGTTGTCGGGCGTGGGCCTGGTTTCGATCAGCGGCGGACAGAAGCCCGCGGTTCGTATCCAAGCCAACCCAACGGCGCTGGCGTCGTATGGTCTGAGTTTAGAAGACCTGCGCACGGCCCTCGGCCAAGCCAATGTAGATCAGGCCAAAGGCGTGCTCGATGGCCCGCGGCAGTCATACACCATCGGAGCCAACGACCAGCTTCTTTCCAGCGCGCAATATCGTCCCATTATTGTTGCCTACAAAGACGGCGCTCCCATTCGTCTCTCTGATGTGGCCACGGTGATTGATAGTGCCGAGAATGTCAAACAGGCCGCGTGGATGGATCTGTCGCCCGCGGTCATCATGAACATCCAGCGCCAGCCTGGCGCCAACATTATCACCGTCGCCGACCGTATCAAGAAGCTGTTGCCCGTGCTCCAGGCCTCGCTGCCCTCGTCCGTCAGAGTTGCTATTCTCACCGACCGCACCCAGACCATCCGTGCCTCGGTGCAGGACGTGCAGTTCGAGCTGATGCTTACCATCGCGCTAGTGGTCATGGTGATCTTTCTCTTTCTAAGAAATTTTTCGGCGACCATTATCCCCAGCGTGGCCGTGCCCCTTTCCATTGTGGGGACTTTTGGCGTGATGTACCTGCTGGGCTACAGCCTCAACAATCTGACGCTCATGGCGCTGACCATTTCCACTGGATTTGTCGTGGATGACGCCATTGTCATGATCGAGAACATCAATCGCTTCCTCGAGCAAGGCGATTCGCCCCTCGAAGCCGCGCTCAAAGGTTCGGGACAGATCGGGTTCACCATCATTTCCCTTACCGTTTCGCTCATCGCCGTGCTCATTCCGCTGCTCTTCATGCGCGACATCGTGGGTCGGCTCTTCCGCGAGTTTGCCATGACATTGGCTGTCACCATCCTGGTTTCCGCGGCGGTTTCGCTGACCCTGACGCCCATGATGTCGGCGCGTCTGCTCAAGGCTAAGGCCAGCAGTGAACATGGGCGCTTCTACCAGGTTTCTGAGTCGTTGTATGAACGCGTGGTGGCTTTCTACGGACGCACGCTGCAATGGGTCTTGCGGCGCCAGACCGCGACTTTGCTGGTCACGGTAGGGACTCTTATTCTTACGCTGCTGCTTTATGTTGCCGTGCCCAAAGGATTTTTCCCGGTGCAGGATACAGGTGTCATCCTGGGAATCTCAGAAGCTCCCGCCAGCGTTTCGTTCAGCGCGCTGGCAGAGCGCCAGCAGGCGCTGGCAGCCACGATTCGGCGAGATCCGGATGTCGAGAGCCTTTCTTCTTTCATCGGCATCGACGGCACCAACACATTGCCCAACAGCGGCCGCATTCAGGTGAACTTGAAGCCTCGCAACCAGCGCAAAGCCACCGCTTCCGAGATCATTCGCAGACTTCAATCCCAGCTCGCCAAGGTGGAAGGAATTACTCTTTACATGCAGCCGGTGCAGGACCTGACCGTCGAAGACCGCATCAGCCGCACTCAATTTCAGTATTCCATCGAAGATGCCGACCCCCAGGAGCTGGCCGTGTGGGCGCCGAAGTTGATGGCCGCCCTGCAACCGCTGCCGGAGCTGCGCGATGTTGCCAGCGACCAGCAGAACAACGGTCTTCGCGCCGAATTGATCATCGACCGCGATACCGCTGCTCGCCTGGGCATCCTTCCCCTCGCCGTTGATGACACACTCTATGACGCCTTCGGACAGCGGCAGGTCTCGACCATCTTTACCCAGTTGAACCAGTATCACGTGGTGCTCGAGGCCGCGCCCGGCTTTCAGCAGACGCCGGATGCATTGAAAAGCATTTACGTGAAATCCAGCAACGGCGCCGAAGTGCCTCTCGCCGCTTTCACTACGCTCAAGACCTCGAATGCTCCGCTTTCCATTAATCATCAGGGGCAATTTCCCGTGGTGACGCTTTCCTTTAACCTGGCTCCTAACGCATCTCTGGGCGAGGCCACGCGCGCCATTGAGCAGGCAGAGCTCGAAATCCGCCTGCCCCCCAGCGTACACACCAGCTTTCAGGGGACCGCGGCGGCCTTCCGTAACTCGCTCTCGTCTGAGCCCTGGCTGATTCTGGCTGCGGTGATCACGGTTTATATTGTGCTGGGAGTGCTGTATGAAAGTTACGTTCATCCGGCGACCATTCTTTCCACGCTTCCTTCCGCCGGCGTAGGGGCAATTCTCGCGCTTCTCGTCACCGGCTACGATCTGGGAGTAGTGGCGCTGATCGGCATCATCCTCCTGATCGGCATTGTGATGAAGAACGCCATCATGATGATTGATTTCGCCCTTGAGGCCGAGCGTGTGGAGCGGAAATCGCCGGAAGAGGCGATCTTTCAGGCTTGTCAGTTGCGCTTTCGTCCCATCATGATGACCACCATGACCGCGCTTCTTGGCGGTCTGCCGCTGGCGCTGGGCATGGGAGCCGGTTCGGAGTTGCGCAAACCGCTGGGCATCACCATCGTGGGCGGTCTTTTGCTGAGCCAGATGCTGACCCTTTACACCACTCCGGTCGTCTATCTGTGGTTTGATCGCGTATCCAGAAGATTCGAGCGGCTGCAAATCGGCAACCCTATCGAGGAAGAGCCCGCCGCGGCGGATTAGGGCGCCATAAAATCCCCCGCAGCCTCTTTAGCGGAATAGCTTGTAGCTGCGGCTGAATGCTGAGTGCTGACTGCTGAATGCAACTGATATCAAACTCTTGGTTTTTCAAAGATGATAACGAATCATCATTAATTCTTATGCAATGTAAGGGTGAAGGACGCGAGCAAGAACATACACGTTCAAAACTCTGACTAAGAAAGATCCAGCTAGGGTCTTATATGTCATTGATTCTAATGAGCCAAATGCGCCTTTGCCTAGCATGCAAGGGGGTAGGGTAACAGGGGTAGACAAGGTTTTTCCCGGAAAATGCAACAACAGCCATGAATATCTCGGCTCCATTCATTAAGCGTCCTATCGGAACCTCGCTGCTGGCGGCGGGACTGCTGCTGGCCGGCGCGCTAGCCTTCAATTTTCTTCCTGTTGCGCCGCTTCCCCAGGTGGAGTTTCCTGTGATTCAGATCCAGGCCGGACTGCCTGGGGCTAGTCCTGAGACCATGGCCTCCGCCGTGGCCACTCCGCTGGAGCGCCAGTTTGGGCGTATCGCCGGCATCACCCAGATGACCTCCACCAGCCAGTTTGCTTCCACCAACATTACGCTGCAATTCGATCTGAATCGAAACATTGATGCAGCCGCCCGCGATGTACAAGCTTCCATTAACGCCGCCCGCGGACAGTTGCCGGCCAATCTTCCCAACAATCCTTCCTATCGCAAGGTCAATCCCGCCGATTCTCCCATCATGATTCTGGCCCTCACCTCCGATACGATTACCCTGCCGCGTATCTATGACGTCGCGGATTCAGTGCTGGCGCAGAAGCTTTCCCAGGTGGATGGGGTAGGGCAGGTGTTCGTAGGTGGTGGCGCCCGTCCCGCCGTGCGCGCGGAGTTGAATCCCACGCTGTTGAGCAAATTGGGAATAGGCATCGACCAGGTGCGCGCCGCATTGGGCCTGGCCAACGCCAACCGGCCCAAGGGCGAAGTGCACGATGCCCTCAACGCATGGTCTCTCAGCGATACCGACCAGCTCTTTCAGGCCGATCAATATCGCGAGCTAATTGTCTCTTCTAAGAATGGCGCGGTCGTACGTCTCGGTGATGTCGCCGACGTGCAGGACTCCGTGGAAGACCGGCGCAATATGGGTATGGCGTCAGTCGAGGGCGGACGCAATGCGGGTGTGCCACAGGCCAGACTCGCGGTGCTGATGATCATCTTTCGCCAGCCGGGAGCGAACATCATTGCCACCGTGGACCGGGTGCGAAGCCTGCTGCCGCAATTGCAAGCCTCGATTCCACTTTCCATCAAACTTGACCTCGCGCTCGACCGCACGGTCACCATTCGCGCATCAGTCCGCACCGTCCGCGCCACTGTAATTCCCAGCGTGGCTGTGCCGCTTTCACTGGTGGGCACCTTCGGCATGATGTACCTGCTGGGATACAGCCTCGACAACCTCTCCCTCATGGCGCTCGCCATCTCTACCGGTTTCGTTGTGGATGACGCCATCGTCGTCCTCGAAAACATCACTCGTTACCTGGAAAAGGGGATGGCCCCGGTGCAGGCCGCCTATCAGGGCGCGCGCGAGATCGGTTTTACCGTGCTTTCCATGAGCACCTCGCTGGTGGCCGTCTTCATTCCCATTTTGTTGATGAGCGGGCTGGTGGGCCGCCTGTTTCGCGAATTTGCCGTCACCCTGAGCGTCGCGGTGGGAGTCTCCCTGGTGGTCTCGCTGACCACTACCCCGACCATGTGCGCTAAGCTGCTTCGGCCGCTCAATGGAGAAGAGAAGCATAACCGTATCTACCGCGCCAGCGAATGGACATTTAACTTGTTTCTCGGCGGCTACAAACACAGTTTGCAGTGGGTGCTGCGCCACAAATTCTTGGTCCTGCTGGTGGCGATAGCGACTGCTATCTTGAGCGTTGTGTTGTTCAAGGTTGTCCCCACCGGCTTCTTTCCCCAGCAGGATAACGGCAGGATCATCGGCTCGGTGCAGGCGGCCCAGGATATTTCCTTCACGGCTATGCAAGAGAAGATGCTTCAGATCGCAGACATCGCCGCCAAAGATCCGGCGGTCAACACCGTGGTGGGCTTCGCCGGCTCGTCCAATACCGGCCGCATGTTCATGACCCTGAAGCCGCTATCTGAGCGAAAGATCTCCGCTGATCAGGTGATAGCCCGGCTGCGAGGAAAACTCTCGGTGGTTCAAGGTGCGACCCTCTTTATGGTGCCTGCACAGGACTTGCAAATCGGCGGCCGGCAGAGCAACTCACAATTCCAGTACACCCTGGAAAGCGAAAACCTCAATGACCTGAATACCTGGGCGCCGCGTCTGCTGCAAAAACTGCGGACGCTGCATGAGTTGACCGACGTCTCTTCCGATCAGCAGCACCGCGGCCTGCAGGAGAAGGTTGTCATTGACCGCAACACCGCCGCCAGGCTGGGAGTCAGTCCGCAAGATGTGGATAACACGCTGTACGATGCCTTTGGCCAACGCAAGGTTTCGACCATGTCCTGATGCGCTGCAGAATATCTTCGAACGCTCCTCCAGGGCAACCCAGGTTCCTTTGTCTGCCTTTGCCCACTTTGAACCTTCGAATATTGCGATTGCAGTGAACCATCAAGGCCAATTTCCAGCCGCCACCCTTTCATTCAACCTTCCGCCCGGCGTGACCCTGGGGCAGGCAACCCAGGCTATCGAGAACGCGGAACGCTCCATTGGTTTTCCTCCAACGATTCATGCGAGTTTTGCCGGAACCGCGGCCGCTTTTCAGGAATCACTGTCGAAAGAGCCTTTTCTCATCCTGGCGGCGCTGGTGACCGTCTACATCGTCCTCGGCATCTTGTACGAGAGCTACATTCACCCCATCACCATTCTTTCCACGTTGCCCTCCGCCGGCGTGGGCGCTTTGCTCTTCCTGCTGATTTTCCATCTTGAACTCAACATCATCGGCCTGATTGGAATTCTGCTGCTGATTGGAATCGTGAAGAAGAATGCCATCATGATGATTGATTTTGCTCTCGACGCCGAACGCAGGGAGCAGAAGTCGCCAGTAGACGCGATCTACGAAGCCTGCATCCTGCGCTTTCGTCCCATCATGATGACCACCATGGCCGCCTTGCTCGGCGCTCTGCCATTGGCGGTAGGCACCGGCACCGGCTCTGAGCTGCGGCGTCCGCTGGGCATCACCATCCACGCCGGTGGTCTATGTTTATATGGATCAAATGCGGCTGTGGGCCAAAGGCCGCCGCAGAGCGAGCAGCAAGGAGGGAAGTGCGCCCGCTTCACCAAATCCCAGCCCGGCAAGTTAAGGTTCTCTTTAATTATTGCTGTACGAATGGCCCCAGACACGCGTCCGCCCACGACTTTCATAGGAATATGGACGAGGGTAAAGATACAGACTAGCGCCAGCGGCGCGGCGAGAGGTTAGCCCACCGCGAAGCGGTGGGTAGTTGAAAAAAAGAATGTGAGCCCCGGAGGGGCGACACAACTAAGAGAGAATGGCTCGACGATGGCCGGCCCTCATTGCTCTTTTTTCGCTGCGTTATCCACTTTCTTCATGTGCGAGGGCTTCATGCTCTTGGCAATCTCCTCATCCGAAAGAAACTTTCCTTCCTGGTTGTCAAAGGTTTTGGTCAACCGCAGAGTAGCTTCATCAGGGTTGATGAGCACCATTTCGAAACTGTCAGCCTGCTCGTCGCCCTCTTCGGATTTGTACTGAAAGCTGAGCCGTTTGCCATCGAGTTTTGGCTCAATCATGGAATGTGCGTCTGATAACTTTGCATCGCTCCAGATGTTCGTGACCTCTCCGTTGGGGCTGACATTGAGGCCGGGAGCTGCACTGAAGCTCCCCACAATTTTGGGCGTGATGGACTCGATGTGGACAATAAAATAGGGTCGTCCCTTGAGCTCCGCCTGCCACGTTCCGATAAATTGCTGGGACGGATTGAGAGCCTGGTCTTTCTTGGGTTCCGGCTGTGACTGGTAGGCAGCAGCGGATAGAACCCCTAGCAGTGCAAAGACGCCGAACCAAATAACTACTTTCGTGAAACCGCCATTCGGGCGCGGTATTTTACGGAAAGGCTGCATCATGCCTTCCTCCATGTGTTTCGGTTACATTCTCCCATAAAGGGAAATTGAAATCTATGTTCCAAGCCTGCCTTCGGCCCGCAGCCGCTGCTGGTCGGCTTCAGAGTAGACAATCACCTTGCGCGGATTTACGAACAACCAGGCGACGGACGCAATGAAAAACATAGCGGCGTAATAGTACAACGTGATCTTCCAGGTCGGATGTCCGGGTGTTCCTGCCCATATTGCCAACCAGGCTACAACCGGCGGGCTGACGACTTGCCCGAGATTGCCCAACGAATTCATCACCCCGGCCACAGTGCCGGAGTAGCGATGGCCAACGTCAATCGTCGTCGCCCAGCTTGAGGCCAGGCCGAAATCCTTGATGAATGAGGAGAGGCAAAGCGCGATATAAGCGAGCACGACGTGCTTGGCTGTGGCAGAGACCGTGACCAGCAGCAGAGCGCCTGCAACGCTGTAGGAGATGACGCCCAGAAGCGTGCGTCCCCAGCGCCTTCCCCACAGGCGCACCTGGCGGTCGGTGAGAAAGCCGCCAAGCAGGCATGAGATGCCGCCAAAGAATAACGGTCCGCCCGAAGCCAGCACCAGCGGAAGGCCTGACAGGTGTAGGTCCTTTTTCAAATAAGGAGTGATCCACGAGCCGAAGAATGACCAGCCTGCGTTACTGCAAAAATACATCAGACTGAGGGCCCACAGTGTTGGGCTCACCAGCATTGTTGACCACGACAGCGGCGCGGGTTTCGATGTATCCCTGACACCGCCAATCAGGGAGCGTTCCGCATCGTTCGTTCTCGGGTCATCGTGCGGCGTGTCGCGGAAGTTCCGGTAAAACGCCCACACCCATATGACACCCAGCACGCTCATCAGCACAAAGGCGCCGCGCCATCCGAAGGGAAGAGCCAGGACCATCATCAAAAGGGGTGCGATGGCGCCACCCCAGCGGGCGAACATCCATACCAATCCCTGTGCCACGCCGCGCTCGCCGAAGGGGAACCACTCGCGCGAGGCGCGGGCGATGTTCGGGAATGCTCCGGCTTCGCCCGCGCCGAACAGAAAACGGAAGGCAGCAAGGCTTCCGCGGTTCCAGGCAGCACCGGTAAGCGCGGTGAAGGCCATCCAGCAAAGGACGATACGGGTGAGCACTTTGCGAGGGCCCAGCTTGTCGCCCAGCCTGCCGCTCGGTATCTCGAAGATTGCATAGGCGAGATTGAACGCGGAAAACAGCGCCCAGGCGGTTATCTCTGGGGTGAGGTGCAGGCTGGTTTCAATGTCCTCACGAACCTGGATGGTGCCGATGCGGCCGATGTAGGTAATGGCCGCCAGGCTGCAAAGCCAGGCTAGAACCCTCCAGCGGATAGCAGTCGGCCGGACGGAGGTAGCGGACCGCTCTGCCGGTTGGATGGTGGGCTGGGACATGGAACCCGGTTCGATGCGCATCCAAAGTATCACAACTGAGCGGTATAGGCTGAAATCTCCATTGATGAAGTGGAAGGGCGTTACCTGCCCATCTTTATCATCGTAGCGCCTTACGCGGTGAACTTGCAGGTGAAGCAACGCGCATTTGGAGCGGAAAGCGATGTGCCCCTGGATTTGAAAAGATTTATTCACATCGTGCGTTCGTCGGGTTATCGTGGCTACCTTCTCATTGAGAAGGCAGGCGATATCGCGCAAAGCGCGATATGCATGTTCGCGGAACGCGCAGGTTAGTTTTAAGATTAAACGAGAGGGCCTCAATTGAATGAACCGATTTACAAACCGAATGGCAGTTCTCCTACTTTTTTCGGGTCTGGTTACAGTTCTGCGGGCGGCTGATGAAGTAAAGCGCCCGCACATTCTCGGTATTTCTCACATGGCGGTATACGTCAGCGACCTGCAGAAGGCGCGCGCATTCTATAAAGACTTTCTTGGATACGAAGAACCTTACACCCTGAAGCGCGACGACGGCACCGACCGCATAGCATTTATCAAGATTAACGAGGACCAATACCTGGAGCTGTTTGCAGAAGATCCGAAGCAAGACGGCCACTTGAACCATATTTCTTTCTTCACTGATTCTGCCGGCGATATGCGCGCCTATCTTGCCGCAAAGGGCGTAAAGGTGCCGGAGAAAGTGGGCAAAGGCAAGATTGGGAATTCCAACTTTAATATTACCGACCCCGATGGACATACGGTCGAGATTGTCCAATACCAGCCCGATAGCTGGACACGGCGTGAAAAGGGAAAACACATGCCGGACACACGCATTTCAATGCACATCCCACATGTTGGAGTACTGGTTCGGCAGCTCGACGCCTCCCAAAAATTTTACGGCGACATTCTTGGCTTCCAGGAGTTCTGGCGGGGCAGCTCTTCGGGCAAGGTATTGAGCTGGGTCAATATGCGGGTTCCGGATGGAGGAGATTATCTCGAGCTCATGCTGTACTCAACGCCTCCCGACGCGAAACAGATGGGCGTCAAGAACCACGTCTGTTTGGTCACACCCGATATCGAAAAAGCTGTGGCTGCGCTCGAAGCCCGTCCGGCACGAAAGAGCTATGCCCAGCCAATAGAAATCAGGACCGGAGTGAATGGCAAGCGCCAGGCGAACCTTTTTGATCCCGATGGCACCCGAATTGAATTGATGGAGCCCAACACGGCCAACGGAAAAACGGTGCCGCCATCTATGGCTCCGCCACCGAAATAAGGTCAAGAGTGGCAATCGCAATAGTTCGATCTTGTCCGTGAGAAATATTGAAACTAAGGTTGTCTTCAGTAGAGACACAGAGGAGGCTTTATGAAGTTTCGGGTCTCGCGCCGTGAGTTTCTGGGCGGTCTGGGTGTGGTTGCGGCAGCGACCGCAACATCGTCCGTTCCCGCTTATGCACTTTTCGAGCCGTTGCTTTACCCACCCATGGACCTTGCGTACTTCGACAAGCCCATCGCGGGCGCAAGACCAGAAATTCGTATCGGATATGCCGCCATTACCTGGGGCGACAAAGAAAGGCAGGCCCTGGAAGACATCTCTTCCCTCGGGTATCGTGGGATCCAGTTTCGTGCCAACGCGATTAAAGACTTCCAGCCCGCAGAATTGCGCGACCTGCTACAGCAACACCAGCTCACCATGGTTGCGCTTTCCAGCGGCGACGTGCATGTTGATCGGGCTTTGGAGGCACAGGACATTGCCCTGCACACTGCGCATGCAAAGTTCTTGCACGATGTGGGAGGTCTTTATCTTCAAGTCATTGACCAGGAGCCGAGAAAACAGGCCATTACAGCCGCCGATTACAAACAGTTGGGCCACTTGATTACCGAGATCGGCAAGCGTACCGCCGATTTGGGCATCAAATTGGGATATCACAATCACCTGAACTCGCTCAGCGAGCACCCGGAAGGTCTTGACCGGTTACTGAATGCCAGTGATCCACGCTACGTGAAATTAGAGCTGGATATTGCGCACTACCAGGCAGGCGGCGACGATCCAGCGAAAGCCATTGAAAAGTATGGGGAGCGACTCCTGTTCCTTCATATAAAGGACTTGGGAGATCCAGGGCCGAATCCGGAAGATCCAAAGAACGCCGAAAACTTTCTCGAGCTTGGCCGCGGCAAGGTTGATCTACCCGCAGTCTTTGCCGCTCTCCACAAAATCAAGTTCCGGGGCTGGGCGGTCGTGGAACTCGATCATGAGCCTGATAAATCCAAAACG